>JAWODE010000432.1:0-4050 GCA_046483455.1 Candidatus Hydrogenedentota bacterium
TTGGACCCGGACGCCTGACACGAGGTCAGGCGCTACATCCGGATTGTCTAAAATGTCGTTTAGGGAAACGCCAAAGCACGAGAATTCTCCCTGCCCCAATCTCACCTGATGGGTGTCCGAAAAGATCGAGTTTACTGGCGTTTCTCAGGCATTTCTCTTTAATTCACCAGTATTACCCGGCGATTGGGAAAACACAATCACATTGACAAGGCCATGCCGTTAAAGGCGTCTAAAATGGCACTATCCGCGGTTGCCATTGGACAATGGGAGATGGAGAGGCGCATACCGCCCTTGTATTTGCACTTGTTGGGATCGCCGAGCGCCGGCTCGGCATTCTTGACAAGTGTCGCTCGCAACTTTTCCTTGCCCCGGTTTTGCGCCGTTGACGTAGTGTAAGAAGGTGTGGTCAAATGATCTGGAGCGCGGGGACCGAGTCGTCGCCGAGAACTCTGCCGGAAGGCTAGGAAGGTCTCTTCTTGGATACCAAGGGGAACCAACCAAAGAATAAGGATTACACACAATGACGAAAACGGAGGCGATGCGTAGCCTGGATCAGATGCTTATGCGCATCGTAGAGCGTTTTCAACCGGACCGCATTATTCTTTTCGGGTCCTACGCCAAAGGTGATCCCACGCCCGATAGCGATCTCGACCTCCTGGTCGTTACACCGGTGGAAGGCTCCCGGCGGAACAAAGCCAACGAAATCGACCTCGCCCTCGCCGACAGAACCATTCCTCTGGACGTATTGGTAGTCACGCCGGATCAGTTTGAGAAACAAAAAGATGTGATCGGCTCCATCGTACGGGAAGCCGTTCGGGAAGGCAGAACCGTTTATGAACGAGCAGCCTGAATTCCCCGCAGAGGCGCGGCGCTGGGTTGAAAAGACCGAACACGACCTTCGTACCGCCGAATGCGTTCTCGAAATCATCGACGACTGCCCTACGGACACGGTTTGCTTTCATTGTCAGCAGTGTGCGGAGAAATATCTGAAGGCGTTGCTGATTGCCACGCGCGTTGACTTTCCGAGAACCCACGACCTTGTCTTGTTGCGCAACATAAGCGCAAAAAACACAAATCTCACCTTGCGGCCAGAAGACGTCCAACCTCTTAACCGGTACTCCGTTGAAGCCCGGTATCCCCGCGATTGGGACCCCATCGACCGTGATGAAGCAACCAAAGCCGTCACCATGGCGACGCACGTTCGAGACACAATCCGAGCCCTCCTACCACGCGAAGCACGCTCAAAGGAAGAATAGTCCGCTCAGAAAGAGCCAACTGCTTTGGCGCGAGACAGGTCGACCAAGACTCCTCACTCCCGAAAAAATGCCTCCAATTGCGTGAACACTTCGTGGGTGGCCCCGTGCCGGCGGACGGCGCGGACGTCGTGGAGTTTTTCGGTCTGCTTGATCATCTGGTCGAGGCGCGCGTCTTCGTTCACCAGCAGCCAGATGCGGCTGGTGGCGCCGTCGCCAATCGGCATGCACAGGATGCCCTCGACATTGTAAGCCCGCCGCGCGAACAGTCCGCACACGTGCGACATCACGCCCGGGTGGTTGTTGACGGTTAATTCGAGGACGGTGCGCGCCAAGCCCGCGACCGATGTGGATTCTGTTGCGATAGTCATAGATTCTCTCCTTTCTGTTCAAACCCAGAGGCGAAAAACCGGGACTGACCCAAGGGAGTCACGCGGAACGCGTGACGAGACGGGTCTGTCCCGAGGTTTTTTCGCCTACCCGCGACGGCTTCCGGCGCGAGCATGTCGCGGTTCGCGCCGCCGGGCGGCACCATCGGGTAGACCTTTTCATGCACGTCGATGGGTGCATGAATCAAACACGGCCCCGGTGACGCCAGCGCATCCGCGAGAAGGCCCGCCGGGTCATCGGTCGCGCCGAGGTCGGCGGTTCGCATGCCGAATCCTCGCGCAATGGCGCAGAAGTCGACGGCAACGCGGTAATCCACCGCAAAAACACGCTGGCCGTAGAACAAGTCCTGCTGCTGACGCACGAGTCCCAACGAATTGTTGTTCATGACGACGATCTTGACGTTTGCCTGTTCTTCGACCGCGGTCGCCAACTCCTGAATATTCATGAGGAGGCTCCCATCGCCGCTGAAACACACCACGGTCCGGTGGGGCTGCGCCAGTGCCGCGCCGAGGGCCGTAGGCATCCCAAAGCCCATCGTGCCGAGGCCCCCCGAGGTGAGCCATTGCCGGGGACGCCGTAGCGGATACGCTTGCGCCGCCCACATCTGATGCTGCCCAACGTCGGTCGCGATGATGGCTGTGTCATCGAGGCGCCGGGCCGTTTCGGCGATGAGGCCATAGGGAGTGCGGGCATCGTCAACGCCCGGCATGTCCATCGGAAAATCGCGCCGCAATTCCTCGATGCGCGCAAGCCATTCGGCACGCGGATTAGGCTGGATTCGCGGCAATAACGCTTCGAGAACCTCGCCTACATCGCCCCTGATCCCCACGTGGGCCGTCTTGATTTTGTCCAGCTCGCTGTGGTCGATATCAATGTGAACGATTTTTGCTTGCGGACAGAACTCGGCCACCTTGCCGGTGGCGCGATCGTCAAACCGTGCCCCGGTTGCGATCAGGAGGTCGCATTCCTCGAGGGCCATATTGGTAAACCGCGCCGCGTGCATGCCCAGCATGCCGAGCGAGAGGGGATGGTCCACGGGCATGGCGCCCAGCCCCATCAGCGTCATGGTGGTGGGCAACGAAGCCGTTTCGGCCAGACGTATCGCTGACCCGGCCGCGCCGGCATGCACAATCCCGCCGCCGAGATACAGAATCGGTTTTTCAGCCGCGTTTATCAGTTCCGCCGCACGGGCCACGGCCGCGGGATCGAACGCGGGCGGCGTATCGGCGCGTCCCGGTTCGGGCCACCGGTCGAATGACGCCTCCTCGCATTGAACATCCTTCGGCACATCGACCAAGACCGGCCCCGGCCGTCCCGACATGGCAATCCGGAACGCTTCCGGGATGATATCGAGCAACTCCGCCGCCGAACGCACCAGGAAATTGTGTTTGGTCACGGGAATGCTCATTCCATACGTGTCGACCTCTTGAAACGCGTCGGTGCCGATCATCGCGCGGGGCACCTGGCCCGTGATGCAAATGATGGGGACCGAATCCAGCTTCGCGTCGGCGAGCGCGGTGAGGGTATTGGTCGCCGCGGGTCCGGACGTCGCCAGAAACACGGCGGGCTGCCCCGTCGCACGGGCCATGCCCTGTGCGATGAACCCCGCGCCCTGTTCGTGCCGGGCCAACACGTGGCGGATGCTTTCCGACTGTCCGAGAGCGTCGTAAAGCGGCAGGTTTGCGCTTCCGGGAATCCCCGCGATAATGCGGATACCCTGGCGTTCGAGGAGGCGGGCAATGAGCTCCGCGCCGGTCATGGTAATCATGACATTGTCTCCTTGTGGTGCCCATGACGGCGGTACCGGCGCTCGAGAGGGGGAGACAAAAATCGCCCCCACCGGCGCCTTCACGCCGATGGGGGCTGCTATAGCCTTGTTTAGAACCCGCTACGGCGCACAGGCGTCGACACGTACTACCACCACTACGCCTACCTGCACCGATCGGGCGTTCGTACGGGCGATTCTCGTGTCTAACCTCTGTGCCATAGCTTTTCTCAAATCCTTCCTGGACCTTTCCAGGTGGCGTAATGGTACCACCAATATGCGCACCTGTCAATTTAATTTAATCCGCGCGATTGCGGCGACGGGGTTATCGGCTGTTCGTAGGGGGCGCCCGGATCCAAAAAGATGAGAATAATTTTTTTGGAAATAGGCTTGGAAAAACGGACATGGGGAACCGAGTGGACACAGAGCACCATGGCCGCAACCAAAACAGAAACCCAAGAGTCCACCCCCAAATCGGCTGCCGCCGATTTGAAGACGACGCACGGCGAAGCCGTTGCTGGGCCCCTCGCCAGCCGCGGACAAGAGGGAAATGGAGACCGGTCGGTCGGAAGAGTGGCGTGGTCGGGAAACCACGCCACAGCGGAGGAGACAGCACCACAGCGAAGAGAGGAGTCCTATCGG
>JAWODE010000435.1:0-7240 GCA_046483455.1 Candidatus Hydrogenedentota bacterium
CGCAGCCCTGCTCTTGCTCTCCCAAGTGACGGGGAGATTCTGCACCTAAAGCGCCAGAATCGGATCTTCCTTCGCAGGAAATAGCCCTCAATCCATGAGAGAATCGGGCCGGATGGATTTTCAGGAACCACAACATATTTTCGCACCTCTCACCGAACTTCTCACGGGAACGCGACGTACGCGAATCCCGCGAGAAGTTCGGTAAGAGGTGCGAAAATATGTTGCGGTTCCTGAAAATCCATCCGACCCGATTCTCTCATGGATTGTGGGCTATTTCCTGCGAAGGAAGATCCGATTCTGGCGCTTTAGGTGCAGAATCTCCCCGTCACTTGGGAGAGCAAGAGCAGGGCTGCGTGTGTTGACTCAGCTGTCGGCTGGTGGGAGGGGGGATGGATGGAAGTTGTCCTGGCGATGAGTTATGCCGCGCGGCGTTCGTATCGATGATGAAGCCCTGAGGGGTGCGGAAATGAGTCCGCCACGGCCCCATCGCGATTCTGACGATGAACACGGTTCGGTCAACCAGAAACGGGAGAAAAGTCGACCATGTCAGTGGTGGACAGGTGACATTCTGCCCCGCCGGTCATCCTCTCTCCTTGCCCCCCTTGCGATTCCCATCAAGGATACACGCTTCGAGCTTCGCCACCAGTTCGGGTAGCTCATGTTCGAGAGTGTCCAAGAGCACGGCGATGTTCACTGTGCCATAGCCGTGGATGATCCGGTTACGCCTACCTACCATGTCGCGCCAACGGAAGGCAGAACACTATAGTAAACTCACCCTAGGGCTCTGCGCTTGCATAAATCGCAATCTCGGACAAGTCCACCACGCAAATGCAAGCGAGGAAGGCGCCTTTTACGCTGCTAGGCTTCGTCCTAGCCGACCTGACTCGCACCCACATCCAATCATAGGTACTGGCTCCGTTCGAGTGTCTTTTGACGTCAGCTATTTTGAGGAACATCGAACGATCGCACTCCCTGTCCTACATAAGGGTGCTCAGTAAAGTGTGCCGTACGACCTGCAGAACATGCTGCAAGTTGCGATGAACGCAACTGGCTGGTATTTTTGTAATTACAGCGGTTTCAAAAAGTTGCGGAAATGGGCGGTAATGCGCCCATAACCCAAAGGTCGCGGATTCGAATCCCGCCCCCGCTAGCAGCAACTGAGGAGAAAACGGTGCACAACAAAAAGCAGAAGACGAAATGCGGCGCGGATGTGATGGACGCCATCCGAAACGCATATCCCCAGAGCATCGTGAGGGATGACGTTGTTTATGATGAAGATTCCTACTACCACGAGATTCGCGATGATGTGCGAACAGCGTTGTCCCGCATTAAGCAGACAGACCTCACCTATCACCGTCCGCCGGAAGGAAAGTCGCATTGGAAGAACGGCGTCGACCCTGACAAAGAGCCGCCGAGTTGCCTCGAGGAGCCCGCATCCTATGATTTACTTTTCCTCGCGTTGCGGGGCCGTCAATTTGAGTTCGAGGGCGAACTGGATGAGGAACATCTTCCGGAGGGCGCGGAGGAACCGATCACGGTCATCGTGCCGAGCGTGGGCCGGATAGGCTGTGCTGTCGGCATTTCCATCGTTGCTCCGTTTGCGGTGATTCGCTTCACGGAAATGGAGTGGACCGAGAGCGGTTCAGAAACGATGCCCGACATCTGGCCACGCATGTTTAACCTTGACGGAAGCAAGCTGGATGTCGAAGCGCATTACGGCGAGCTATTCCTTGAGGAAGGCCTCATTGCCCTGCGCGGCCTTCGAGAGACGGTTACGAAAACACTCGGCAAATTCGGCATTCGAACTTTGTCGGAGCAGGAACTCGAGTGCCCAATCCCCGGGCTCAAGCCTGAACCAACCCCCAATGCCGTCCTGCAGAATGAGAATGTTACGGTTAAAAACGCCCTGTTCTTCCAAACGATCTGAAGGGCGCAAACGCATGAGGAAGTACAACCGGACATGAGTAAGAAGAAGCCGAAGCCAAACAAAAAGTTGCAGGCGTGGATCGACGCGCGCAAACGCCACCGCCTGTCGCACGCGCATGTGCACATGGCCCGCGAGTTGGGAATGAATCCACGCAAGCTCGGCAAGATCGACAACCACCGTCAGGAACCGTGGAAGATGCCCTTGAGGCATTTTATCGAACATCTCTACGAAAAACGGTTCGGAAAAACGCGGCCGGACAATGTTGTGAGCATGGAAGAGGTGGCTCGTCGCGACGCGGAGAAAAAGACTCGGAAGCGCGAAGCCAAGATGCGGCGGCGCTCAAAGGAGGCGCGGGAGACAGCACCGGAAGAAGAGTCATGAGCGAATATCAGTACTACGAATTTCAGGCGATTGATCACCCACTGACGGACGCGCAGATGAAGGAATTGCGAAAATACTCCTCACGCGCACAAATTACGCCGACAAGTTTCGTGAACGTCTACAACTGGGGGAATTTCAAGGGCAATCGTCATCGATGGATGGAGGCGTATTTCGATGCGTTTCTTTACGTGGCCAATTGGGGCAGTCACTGGCTTGATCTTCGGGTTCCGGCACGACTGCTTTCACCTGACACCGTGGCCATGTATTGCACGCATGACAGTTTGGCGTTCCGTACAAAGGGAGAGCATGTCATTGTCTCGTTTGCGTCGGAAGAGCAGTGCGGAGAGTTGGTCGAGGACCAAGCATGGCTTCCGTATCTGACTCCGTTGCGAGCCGACCTCATGAACGGCGACTATCGCAGCCTCTATCTCGGGTGGCTCGTCGCGGCGCAAGAAGGCTTTCTCGATAATGACGAAACCGAACCGCCGGTGCCGCCGGGGCTGGCGATGCTGAATGTTCCACTGAAGAGCCTTGTAGATTTTCTGCGTCTCGATCCGGTTTTGATCGCCGCGGCGGCGGAAGGCAACACCGAAGCCCAAGCCGTTGTTCCTTCCCGTGACGAAATCGCCGCCTGGGTCGCCGCAATGCCACGCACACAGAAGGATGCAGCCATCGCCGCGTTGATCGTAGGCGATGATCCACACTTCGCCTCCGAATTCAGACAGCATGCTGTTCGAGAGATTTGTGGCGCGAGGCATTCAGAAAGCGATTCGGGAGGCCACAAGCGGCGTACAGTGGAGAAACTTATCGAACGTGCCGACGTTATTAGGGACGAGCGACGCAGAAGAGAGGCGGAGACGCGTGCCCGCGAGACAGCCAAACAAGAACGTGCTCGGGCCGCAGCTCGCAAGAAACACATCGAATCGCTCGTCGGCAAGGAAGATACACTCTGGTCTAAGGTTGATACCCTGATTGCCACAAGGCAACCTGGACGGTACGATGAGGCGGTCTCGATCCTCCAGGACCTCCGTGATTTGGCGGACTTGGGAGACTCGGTTGGCTCTTTTTCTTCACGAATGGAAGACCTGTGCCGTAAGCACGCAAGAAAACAAACTCTACTGCATAGATTTCGGAAGGCAAACCTAATCCGTTGAGACGCTTACCGAGAACCACGTGTAATCTGCCCACTTCGGACACTCTCGCGACAAAAACTCTTTTATCTCTTGAATGCCACCCTTTTGTGGAGCTGTTGAAAAAGTCCTTGAGCCATTCGAATTAAACGAAAAACAGAAACTGACCCGGGTGGTTCGCCCGGCAAACCAGGGTCGGCCCCGATCGTTTTTCGCCTCCGTCAAGCACGGGGTTTTTTCAACGAATCCACAGTAAACATTTATAATCGTTCCCGCACATGGTTTTGGGTCCTTCTGGCGTGCTCTCCGGAAGCAGCAGGAATCTTTGTCGCCTCGGACCAGATGACAATCCATACCTTGCTGCGATCGATCTGGTCATATTCGTACTCCCGGAACGCGGCCTTCTTGCGCCTGATATGTATCCAGGGCGGTCGCAACATCCGCAGTTATGCTTTGTGCGTCAGGCATCTAAACAGACCCCTATCTGATCCGTATGCAGTACGCCACATGCGGGCGGATTTTGGAAAAGGAAGAAGGAGTTTTTGACGGGATTGACAAAATGGAGCGTTTCGATACGGTGACCGCTGTGTCTTTCGTAACATGTCCGTCCCGGCCATGTTACGCCACAGGCGAGCCGCACGTGTTACAACGTCCTTCGTGTCTTCGTGCCTGTGGGGTTCGATTTCAAGACCACTTCAACGCAGACCTGAAAATCGCCGGGAAGACAATACGCCTCGTATCGTTTTCGTGCGCTTTCATCATCTGCGCCTATCTGCCCCATCTGCGGATGTCCTTTTTGCGATTCTCACCGTAGTTCTCATGGATGTCTTGTATTATTTCTTGGCTTGTTCTGGAGGAATTATCCAAGACATCCATGACAGACATTTATCAAGCGGCCCAGCGGGCGGTCTGGCGCTTCGTGATGTGGTGGAAACGAGCCTGCCGGCTACAACGTCTCTACCAGCAGCGACTAAGGCCGCCGAGGCCTTCTGCGCACCGCGAATGGGAAGCATGGTGTTATCTCCAGGTGACTTTCGGCGGCTTTCGTTTCGGCCACCGCGAGAATGTCAGCTTCGGATAGCCCAAGGCCAGCACTCCATGCACTTGGTGCGTCTTCGGCACGCCCAGGAAATCGGGTATGCTGCGGTCCCGTCCGCACACACCTACCAAATATCCCACCAGGAAACTCCCCAGCCCCATGGTCTGCGCAAGCAGCGACGCGTTGTGCAGCGCCAGCATTGCATTGGCCTCCGGCAAATGGATGTTGCGCTCGACATGGCACACAATCAGACACGGCACGCCGCGCAGGATAAAATCCTTGCCCTTTTTATATCCCTTGACCATGCCCTCCATCTCGGGCACAAACTCGAGCAGGCTTTTTGCCTCGTGTCCGGCCGTGAGGCGCACGATGCCCCGCACCAGCGGATTCCGCAGTTGCTTTGCCATCTTCTCGAAGAAGCGGACGGCCATGTCGCTGATGGCTTTTAATTCGTCTTTCTCCCGCACGACAATGTATTCGACATTCTGAAGGTTGTGCGCCGTCGGCGCGAGTTGCGCGGCTTCGATGATACGCTCCACCATCCGCTGCTCTACCTCGGCATCCTTGAACACCCGCAACGACCTGCGCGCCCGCAACAGCTCCAGCAGTTCCTCCTCCGAAGGCAGCAACTCTTTGTTCACCGGGATGATCGTGCCTTCCGGGAACGATTCATGATGGATAGCCCCCTGGTCGCAGATCGCCACGCAATGTCCGCACGACGTGCACAGTTCCTCATGCACCGTCTTCGGCGCGTCTTCGCCCTCGATTAGAATGTTTTCCGGACACGTCAGGATGCACGCGCCGCACTGTGTGCACACGCTTGCGTCCAATTCGATCTTGGCCATCGTCGATTCTCCCATGTTGCTCGTCCCAAAGCGCAGCCCGTCTCCTGGCGCCGCATAGTTTCCCTTCTTCTACCCTGATGCTCCCCATCGCGTCAACCTGATGTGTCAAGCCACATTAGAAATGTCCGCTTTTCTTGAGTTCGCGCCGTGGATTATCCAACGGATGTGGGCAGGTGTGTAGCAGCTGCCTCGAAAATTCAAAAACCGGGACTGTACCAAGTGAGCGACGAAGGAGCGAGACGGGACTGTACCAAGGTTTTTGAACAAGTCGCCCCCTCATTTTCATCGTCTACGGGTGGGCCGAAGGGCTCATGGGTCGCTGCCTCAAAAATAATCTGTCCGGTGTAGGACCAGGCCCGCCGCGGCCGGCAGACAGGGACACAGCGAGTGAGGGTCCGCCACTGAACGCGAATGCACGGCAATGATCTCAAAAGGACCCCGAACAGCGGTCCAATATGAATAGCCCAGGAAGTCACGCGGACACGCGTGACGCAGCCCTGGGTTTAGCCCCCCAACAATCAAGTCCCGTACGGACGGCAGAAACCCCGCATGGGAACCCGGCACTTTTTTCATCGTCTTCGGGTGCGCGCCATAGCTCATGGTTCGCCGTCCCCCTCCCGGCATATCCAAAGCCTGCGCGTAGCGCGCGTCGCGGCTGTGGGTATGTGGGTATACCCGTACTCAGTTCGTTTTTCTGCTTTTGCATAGCTGACGGGCAGCCCGTGCGAGACGGAAGAGGCGCGGTTCCCACCGTCATTCCTGCGCAAGCAGGAATCCAGAGGGCTTGCCAGAGGAACCCTGTGGACGCACACTGGACCTCTGCTTTCGCAGGGGTGACGGGACGCTCGTCCAATAAATGAGGACGGTAAGCATTTTTTAACACCGCGTCAAACATCGACTTCCGTTTCGGTCCCTTCTCGCTCATCTCCAAATATCCCGACATTGCGCCCTCCTGGTGGAAGACTACCGAATACACAACTATTCTTCCGAACATTCTTCGGACCTTTTTACCTCGTGCGTTGAGTTGCAAACGGCATTCCAGAAGCCCCCCCTTGCTAGACTCCGTGGAATCTGAGGCAAGGCGCATTGGGAATCCAGGGATTTGTTTCTTGTGCGGATGCGCTTGTCTCGGCGTCGCCGGGCCGTTGCGCTAATTGTTACGCTTGCGGTTCACCCAATATTCCGGCCACTCGATTCGCTGCTGTTCGTAACGGCTCCATTCCCATGCCGGCCAGACGGGGCTTTCTTCTCGAACCTCGTTGTATAGTTTCCGCAACTTGGCGGACATCTCCGCGAGACGCTCGGGTTCCTGTTCAGCCAGGTCGGTCGTCTCTCCCACGTCCCGGCGAAGATTGTACAATTCGCAGGCGGCCGACATTTCGACGCGGATGACTGTAGCCTCACTTCTTAGCAATCAACGAACGGCGCCGGCGTAGGATTGTATCCGGCGTGACGATAGCCGCCAATTCGCGAAGCACCTTGTGACTAAGCACTTTTCCTTTCACTGCCACCCAGCGCCGAGCAGTATTGACTGGAATGTGTTTCTTCCCCAACTTTTAGCGAGGGACTGGGTTCTCGACCTGCAAGTACTCGGTGATTTGCAGCTTTTCCCGGTTCAGATCGGAAGCTATGGAAAAAACAAACAAGTGCCAAGGCTTACAGATAAACTCAAGCATCGAAAAGATACACTCCTTCCCATAGGAAAATGCATCGCCCCAGCCAAATACAACCGAGTCAACCGACCTCAACGAAAACCTATTACTGCCGACCCTAACATATTCCTAATCTGCTCTTCCGGATTTGCGGTTAGCACTGACGAACCATCATTTCCGATTACTACTTCTAAGGGCTCCGGTATATTGCCTGGAGTAACATCGCCAAAATCATAAGTATCTGCTGGTGATACATATATAAAAGG
>JAWODE010000486.1:0-3266 GCA_046483455.1 Candidatus Hydrogenedentota bacterium
CTGGACCCCTGCTTTCGCAGGGGTGACGGGAGAGAGGACAGGCGAGACGGAGGATGCGCGGCTCTCATCGTCATTCCGGCGCAAGCAGGAATCCAGAGGGCTTGCGAGAGGCGCCCTGGGGACGCACACTGGACCCCTGCTTTCGCAGGGGTGACGGGAGAGTAAGGGTGACGGGACGGGCGGGCAATAAATGAGGACGGCAACCATCTTTAAAACACCGCGTCAAACATGGACTTCCGTTTCGGCACCTTCTCGCTCATCTCCAAATGTCGTGACATTGCGCCCTCCTTGTGGAAGGCTAAATGAGAGGACATTTCTAATGTGGACGCAAGAGGACATTACCCCTGTGGTTTGACATATGTCGCGAATCTCCCCGAACCCGGCAATCGGGATAGCACTGAATAAAAATAGGGACCATGGAGCCGTTGAAAAAGCCGGGGCCCTATATCGCAGACACGAAAAAAAGGCGGAACACACCCCGGTTTGCTAAACAAACCGTTCAATTCCCAACCTGTAAAAACGGCTCGAGGATATCCAGAGAACGCGCGATAGCCCCTTGATTCTCGAGAACCGCCTGGCGGCCCTTGGCGCCGAGATGTTCGCGCGTCTCTGGGTCGCTCAGCAGCGTTGCAAGCGTTTCCTGCAAATGCTCTGCGTCCGTTTGCACCGCCCCGCCGTTTTCCAACAACGCCTTCGCGGGATCGATGAAATTGCGCATGTAGGGCCCAAACACGGTGGGCACTCCCAAAGCAGCGGGTTCGAGAGGGTTGTGGCCTTCGACCCCCGGATAAAAACTCCCACCAATAACCGCAACGCTCGCCATGGCATAAAACGCAACGAGCTCTCCCATCACGTCGACGACAACCACGCGCTCACCCGAGAGGGAACGGCCCGCTTTCGTTTCAGAACGCAGCAAAAGCGGTTCGTCAAAGGCCGCACATACCTCGCTGACGCGCTCCAAATGCCGCGGCACGACCACCAACCGAAGATCGGGGTAACGGGCATTCAACCCGGCCCAGCACTCCGCCGCAAGCATTTCATCCCCGGCTCGCATACTTCCAAAGACCAAGACCCGCCCCTCGGTAGGAATCCCGGTTTGCTCACGAAGGGCCTCTATTTCCGCCTCAGGAAACTCCGTTCGAACCCCTTCAAACTTCGTGTTCCCGGTAACGTGAACCGCCGCCTCCCTTGCGCCTAAAACACGCATCCGTTCCGCATACTCGTCATTTTGGACGCAAGCGGCCGAAAGCGACGCAAAAACCGGCCGCCACAGCCGCGCCAGGCGTCTGTAACGCGCGAAATGCTTATCGCTGATGCGTCCGTTTACGATCGCGGCCGGGACTCTCTCATGATGGCTAAGCCGAACCACATTGGGCCAGACTTCGGTTTCGAGCAGGATAAGAAGGCGCGGCGCAAATCGTTTCAGGAACCCCTTGACGCATAACCGATGATCGAAAGGAAACCATGTGACGGGTATTTCAGCGGCCATCGTCTCGGCTTTCTGCCATCCGGACAGCGTCGACGTCGTGAGCAATCGCGGCACGTCAGGCCAGCGCGCTGCCATCGCCTGTAAAATGGGCTTTGCCGCATTGACCTCCCCCATGCTGCAGGCTTGTAGCCAAATCGGCCCCTCCTCCAGTTTCTCCGGCATCGGTGGAGCGAACCGCTGCAGCAAGGGTCGGTACTTTGGATGCGCGGCGAGATAGGCAGCACCCGGACCCGCGGCAAGGGTTGTCAACACGTCATATGCAAGCTGCGGCAACATGAGCGCCTTATACACTGCGGGCGGCCGCCGGTTTCAAACCCGTTCGACCGCCCGGTCTATCCCCCCGACTTCGCTCAAAGGCTAGGAGGTCGGTTCAAAATACCGCGCCCCCGTGGGATCCACGATATCGACCGTCACGAAAATCAACAGGCTGTTCTGCGACACTTCCCGCGATTTCCCGCGGAAAAAGAATCCCAACAACGGAATGTCCGCAAGGTAAGGCAACCGATTGTCCCCCTTTGTGGTACGATCCGAAATCATCCCGCCCAGCACAAGCGTATCTCCATCATGCACCAGAACGTTGGTGTAAATCTCTTGCGTCGAAATTTGCGGGTAGTTTGTTGTCGTTTGGGTTTCTTCGCCTTCGATGATAGTCGTCGTCGTGTACGTATCCTGCCCCACAAAGGTGTCTACAAAGGGATTCAGCCAGAGCCGCACCAGATCGCTCCCGCAGACTTGAGGAGTAACGGTCAGCGTGATCCCGAACTCGAAGGTCTCCGGATAAATGTATTGCGAAGCGGCCAAATTCGAGGCGCCGCCCAACGCTCCCGGATCGCTCGTCACAATCACCGTCTCCGCATCGGTAATGAAGGTTCGCGACGTATAATCGCGGATGACCGCACGGCGACGGCTCAGCGTCGTGATCTTGGGTGCACTCAGCAACTCGGTCTCGCCGAGGCTGTTGAGAAAGTCGAACGTGACACTCAACTCGTCGCCGTCCGCATTGTCCAGAATCGTGCCCGTAAACGAGAAATCCCCCGGGGGACCCGGGTTGGCAAGGGCATTCATCAACCCCTGGGTTATCGTGTTATTGATGACACTGGTTCCGTCAGGCCGCGTGTAAAACGGGATATTTTCATCCACCCCGTCACCATTGATATCGTACGAGTAGGTCGTGTCTTCCAAGCCCTCCACGGATCGGGAACGATCATTCACGTCGGAGACACTCAGGTCCCACTCAAACCCGACTTTATCGAGATCATTAACACTAACCGTCACAAACTTGGCCTCGATCGTCACCTGTTTGGGCACAATGTCGATATGCTCGAGTTGTTCCTCGAGAAGATCCAGGTTTGTGGGCGTATTCCGCGCCACCAGCTGGTTCGTGGTCGGATTGTAAATCATGTACGAGAGGACGACTTCGGTCTGCGGCTCGATGACCGGCGGGACCATATACTGCAACATACTGATGATATTCGGGGCGCCCTCCAGGACTTCCCTGCCCCCTTCCGCCGTTACGCCTTCACCCTCAGCGGCCTCGCCTTCCTCGGCGGTCGTCTTTGAGCCTACGCCCGTAAAGCCCAATATAATGGGCATTTCAGTTGCCGCATAATAGCCGCCACCGCCGCCGCCATAACCGCCGCCGCCGTAGCCGCCACCGCCGTAGCCGCCAGAGACTGTGACCAAACTGAGTGCCGTGTGCATGGGGTGTTACAAGGATGCAGCGTTCTCTAAGCGCCTCGGTGATGAGGTGGAGGAGGAGATCATTGGCGGTGCCGAG
>JAWODE010000505.1:0-6887 GCA_046483455.1 Candidatus Hydrogenedentota bacterium
CGCCTATCGAACGCAATATATTGTGGTCAAACAAGCAGATCAAGCCATGCATAGCGTGGTATGCGGCGTAGCGCTACGCCGGCCCGGCCTTCCGTTTTCGCCTTTCTTGCCAATTAGCGGCTTTCTTGCTGCGTCACCGAAAATGCCTTCCCGATTTCGCGCTAGACTCGAACTTCCCTGGGCCGACAACCGAAACGACCACACATCCTCGATTTTACCGAATAATTTCGCGTTCTTCGAGGAATGCCAGCACTTTTTGGGCGGATTCCTTCAGATTTTCTACTGCTGTATCCACGACAACTTCCGGATTCAACGGCTCTTCATACGGCGCCGAAATACCCGTGAATTCCTTGATTTCCCCAGCCCGCGCCTTCTTATAAAGCCCTTTGATGTCGCGCTCCTCGCAGACATCCAACGCACATTTCAGGTAGACCTCGACGAATTCGCCTTCCTTCACAAGCGCCCGCGCCTTGTCGCGGTCCGCCCGGTACGGCGAGATAAAGGCCGTTAGAGCGATTACGCCTGCGTCCGTGAACAACTTTGCCACTTCGCCGATGCGCCGGATATTCTCCTCGCGGTCTTCGGGCGAAAAGCCCAGATTCTTATTCAGACCGTGCCGGACATTGTCGCCATCCAGCACAATGGTGCGACAACCTTTCTCATACAAGACCTGCTCGACCGCATGGGCGAGAGTCGATTTTCCCGAACCCGAAAGCCCGGTAAACCATAGTACGACCGCCTTGTGCCCGTTCAGTTTTTCCCGATCTTCCTTGGTGATGATCGATTCGTGCCACGTAAGATTCGTGCTTTTGATGTCTGTCATAGCTTGCTCCATAGTGCATTTTGCCAAAGGATAGAGCGACCCCGCACATAGTTGCGCGCGGCTGAACGCCGAAGAAAGGCGGTCCCGGGACCCCCCGGCCGCATGAAGAGGGTAGTGTACCACGCCCGCACCCCAAATCCCAGTAAAACGGTGGATGCGGGCCCGTGTGTGCTAAGACGCACGGCTGCGCTGTTGCGGGACGCACACTGGACCCCTGCTTTCGCAGGGGTGACGGAAGAGGCGGCGCACCACGGGCCCTTCGACTCCCTCGCTGTGTCGCGGTTTCCGACCGCGACACTCTTCCGACCACGCGGGCCGGCGCGTGGTCTCCACTGCGGCAAGCGAGGACGGGCTTTCCAGCCCGTCCTTAACACCACCGCGGACGGGTACGTCCGCGTTCCTTGTAATACTAACCGGCAAGGGCGTCGGTTGCACACCGGAGGGTATAAGAATTTTCGCGGCGGACCCCGGTTTGCTGCGAAAACCATTGGCTCAGTCCCCGTTTTTCGCTTAATTCAGAGGAGAGAAGGACTTTTTCAAGAACTCCGTCGGCCCTGGTTCCTGCAAATATTCCATCCGTATAATCCGTGGTTACAAAGAACCGGAGACCGCCACGGCGGCGGTCTCCGTTGCACTTATTCCTCTTGCGTTTAAACGGCCTTGGCGAGGGCGGTTCGGAAGGTGAACTCGCCGTTTTCGACTTCGACGACCACGTGGGCGCCTTCTTTGACGCGTCCCTGGAGAATTTCCATGGCCAGCGGGTCAAGGACCATGCGCTGGATCACGCGTTTCAGAGGGCGCGCGCCGAACGTCGGGTCGTATCCGCGCTCGGCCAGCAAATCGCGCGCCTCAGGTGAAAGCTCGAGGGTGATGCGCTTCTCGACCAAGCGCTTCGACAGGCGCTTTAGTTGCACGTCGACGATCTTTCGGATGTCTTCCTTGCTCAGGGCGTGGAAGACCACGATATCGTCAATGCGGTTGAGGAACTCGGGCCGGAAGTGCTGACGCAACACGCGCAGTACTTCGTCGGTTTTCTCTTCCTCTGAATCGCTGTCCCGGTTGAACACCTCGCTGCCGAGGTTCGAAGTCATGATCACGACGGTGTTCTTGAAGTCCACCGTGCGGCCCTGACTGTCGGTGATCCGGCCGTCGTCGAGAAGCTGCAGGAGGATATGGAACACGTCGGGGTGTGCCTTCTCAATCTCGTCGAAGAGAATTACGCTGTAGGGCCGTCTCCGCACGGCTTCCGTGAGTTGGCCGCCTTCCTCGTGGCCGATGTAGCCGGGCGGCGCGCCAATAAGCCGCGAGACCGCATGCTTCTCCATGTACTCCGACATGTCGATGCGGACCATGGCGTTTTCGTCGTCGAACAGAAGGTCGGCCAACGACCGTGCCAGTTCGGTCTTACCTACACCCGTGGGGCCGAGGAAGATGAACGAGCCGATGGGCCGCTCCGGTTCCTTAAGGCCCGCGCGGGCGCGGCGAACCGCATCGGACACCACGCGGACGCCTTCTTCCTGGCCGATGACCCGTTCGCCCAGGCGTTCCTCCATTTTAAGCAAGCGTTCCATCTCGCCTTCCATCATCCGCGAGATGGGGATGCCGGTCCAGTCCGCGACAATCTCGGCGACGTGTTCGTCCGTCACTTCCTCGTTCAGGAAGCTTCCTTCTTTTTGGAGTTCCTGGAGGCGTGCGTTTTCCTGCTCGAGTTTCTGCTGGAGCTCGGTGACGGTGCCGTACCGGAGTTTTGCCACGGTCTCGAGGTCGCCCGCGCGCTCGGCGATCTCTTGCTGGCGCTTGGCCTCGTCGAGTTCCTCGTGGATATGGCGAATGGCCTCGATGACTTCCTTTTCGGCATGCCACTTCGCTTTCTTCGAACTGATTTCTTCCTTCAGTTCCGCCATTTCGCGCTCGATGGCCTCGCGTCGCTCTCGGCTGACTTTGTCTTTTTCCTTCTTGAGGGCCAAATGCTCGATCTCGAGCTGGCGAAGGCGGCGTTCCATGACATCAATTTCATAGGGCATACTGTCGACCTCGATGCGGAGGCGCGACGTGGCCTCGTCGATGAGGTCGATCGCCTTGTCCGGCAAAAACCGGTCGGAGATATACCGATCGCTCAAGGTGGCCGCGGCAACGAGTGCCGCGTCCTGAATGCGCACGCCGTGGTGCACTTCGTACTTCTCCTTGATGCCGCGCAGGATCGCGATCGTGCTCTCGACGTCAGGCTCACCGACAAACACGGGTTGGAAGCGCCGCTCGAGGGCCGCGTCTTTCTCGATGTGCTTGCGGTATTCATCCAGGGTAGTTGCCCCGATGCAGTGCAGTTCACCGCGTGCAAGGGCCGGTTTCAGCATGTTCGAGGCATCCACCGCGCCTTCGGCGGCGCCCGCACCCACAAGCGTGTGCAATTCATCGATAAACAGAATGATCTCGCCCTCGCGTTCCTCGACTTCGCGCAGGACCGCTTTCATGCGGTCCTCGAACTCGCCGCGGAATTTCGCGCCGGCGATGAGCGCGCCGAGGTCCAGAGCCGCAACCTGTTTGTCTTTGAGGCTCTCGGGGACGTCACCCGCGACGATACGCTGGGCGAGTCCTTCTACGATGGCCGTCTTGCCGACGCCGGGCTCGCCGATCAGCACGGGATTGTTTTTCGTGCGGCGCGACAAAACCTGTATGACGCGCCGAATCTCGGCGTCGCGTCCAATGACCGGGTCGAGTTTACCCGCACGCGCCAGTTGGGTGAGGTCGCGGCTATATTTGTCCAACGCTTCGTAAGTCGTTTCGGCGTTAGGGTCGGTTACGGTTTGGGTACCGCGGACCTGTCTCATAGCGGACAGAAGGTTGTCGCGCGTGGCGCCGTTAGCGCGGAGCAATTCGCCCGCCGGATCGTCGCGCATGGCGACCATGGCCAACAGCATGTGTTCGGTGCTGAGGTACTGGTCTTTGAGCGACTGCGCCTCTTTCCACGCGGCCTCGAGCATCTTGTTCGCTTCGCCGCTGAGAGCCGTTTGGGCCGTTGCGCCCGAAACCTTCGGCTGTGCCTCGAGTTTCTGTTCAAGGGCCGCAAGCACTTGGGAAGGCGGGACGCCCACCCGCTGTAGCATAGAGGGGGCGACCCCACCCTCCTGAGAAAGCAGGGCGTGCAGAATGTGCAGCGAGCTTATCTCGGGATGCCCGTGTTGTGTCGCGGCATCCATCGCTTCTGCCAGCGCCTCCTGCGCTTTTATGGTCAATTTATCCAATCGCATAGCTACTCCTCTCCTTACAGTACCGTATAGTTTCGCTAAATGAAGTGCAATGGGTGTGCCAACGGGAGATGCTGAAAATAAAGGAGTTAGAGCGGAAGGCCAAGGGAATTATGCTCCAATCCTGCACGCTGCCGTTTCATTATGAGACAAATGAAAGACGCCCGGCGGAGGAAGGCCGGGCGTCCAGGCTGGGATTTGGGGGTTGAGACTATCGCCTGTCAGCGAGTATCAGCATACGCACGAGTTGCATGATCGCCATAGCGGCCGAAGCCACGTACGTCATCGCTGCGGCGGTCAACACCTTGCGCGCGCCGCTCAGTTCGTCCTGCGAGAGGTAGCCGCCGCTCGCCAGGGCTTTCATGGCGCGTCGGCTGGCATTGAATTCCACAGGCAAGGTCAAGATGGTGAAGCCGACTACCGCGGTAAACATGACGATGGCAATCTGCATAATCGTTTGACCGGTGCCGGGTCCCAGAAACAATCCGATGATGAAAAGTGGGAAGGCCAGCATAGACCCGAAGCGGCTTACAGGAAAGACGAAGTTCCGTGCCATCAAGGGGGCATAGCTATGTGCATGCTGGATCGCATGCCCGACTTCGTGGGCCGCGATGCCCAAGGCCGCAACGCTATGTCCGTAGTAGATGTCTTGGGAAAGCCGCAATGTTTTCGAGCGGGGATCGTAATGATCGGTGAGGTTGCCGCCGATCGGTTCGAGGGCAACGCCATCGTCGCGGCCGTATCCAGTTCCAGCAACACCCACGTTGGCATCACGCAGGATCCGCTGGGCCACCTCGGCCCCCGTCAATCCCTGCCGATTGCCAACTTGGGCATACTCGCTATAGGTGGACTTCACTTTCCATTGCGCCCAGAGCGCAAAGATGAGCACTGGAATAAGCAGCAGAAATGTTGGGTCCCAAAAAAATGGAAACATCATCGGTGTTACTCCTCAATGCGCTTTTCTGACAGCGCGATCATGTATTCCATACTACCACTGCAAGCGGAGCATATTCTATGCCAGCAAATGAGCCCGGGCCGGCGAGTCGTAAGCGTATGGGATTAAATGGTTTTTGACTTTTGCAATGTCCGGCATTCCAGGCGTTGGCTGCGTGGGGTGTCTCAATATGAGATGCTCAGACCCATTTGAGGCACGGTTTGCCACAAAGGCTTCAGCGTTTTCGGGTCTCTCACTCTTTCGCGGCGGGCCGAATGCGGATAGTGGACATGTAGCCGCTATGGTCGCTAAGACCAATGGAACCACCGGGCACATGGATTACCGCTTCGATAGGGACTGTTTTCAAGACTTCGAAGGTATAGAGGCTGTTGTTCACCGCGAAAATGTGGTCGATACGGGTATCCATAGTCATCATGCGCTCGAGATTCGCTTCTTCGACTAGCGTCTGGTATTGCGGTTCGCTGGGTTCCACATTGTAGTCGCCCACGGAAAGGGTCGGGACGGTGTTAAGCGCGGCGGCGTTGATGAAGGCGGCCAGCTCTTTGATCTGACTCATGCGCACGTGGTCGTATTCCGAGCTGTTGTATTGGGCGTGGATGTGGGTGTTGAAAAAATCGACGTACCCCTCAGGGAGCGCGAGACGGGTAACACATACTCCCTTGCCGGCCCACCAGTCGCCGTGATGGACCTTATAGGGCTTGCCGCCCTCGGTGTAACGGTGGAAAAAAGCTTCTTCGATCGGATAACGGCTCACTACCAGTAGTCCGCTGCCGACCAGGCCGCTGGGGAAATACATGGCGTGGGATAATCCGGCTTTTGCGAGTGTACCCAGGATGACTTGCCGGTCTTTGGCGATGAACGCTTCCTGGAATCCCACGATATCGGGTTCGAGGGCGGCAAGGTTCGATCCGATATATTTCATGCGGTCGCTTCGATGGCTGCTTTCGTGATAAAGGTCCCAAATATTAAAGGTGATGATCTTCAGCGTGATAGTGCGCTTTACCGGTTCGGGGGGCGAGGCCAACAATTGGCTTTGACTTAAATCTGTCGGCGAGGGGGTACGGTAATTGAAGAGCAGGCAGGTGGTGACGAGCAGGATGAATACGGCAACGATACTTCCTGCAATCCAGGCAGTAAACTTTAAGAATCGCTTCATTCTTATCCCCGTTTGAATGAACCGGCGTCACATTGCCGGCCCCAATGCCTGACCTTAAGCGAATTGGCTTTAGGATTCAACTCGTCATTGTGGGAGCGCGCCCAGGCCCGTTCCTGTTATGTTCGCTTGTTTTCGAGTATTTGACCCTGTCGGAAGTCAGGGCGTACACTCCCCTAAGGTAAGATTTCATCAGGGTTTGAGTGGGGGCTTGTGGTGGAGACCAACGCGACGGTGGAGATTCCCGTGGAATGACGATGAGCGAGCAACCGGCTCCGTTCCCGTCTGTTTCGGTGATAGTGCCGACCTATCAGGAAGCGGACAATATCCCCCTGCTCGTGGACGGAATTGCACACGTTCGAGAAGAGCACAATCTCGATCTCGAATTGCTCATAATGGACGACGACAGCCGCGACGAGACTGAAGCCGTGGTGAACGGTCTCGCAGCTCCTTGGATACGTTTGGTGGTCCGCCAGGAGGACCGGGGACTAAGCCCCGCGGTGGTGGACGGCATGCGCTTGGCAAAAAACCAGGTGCTGGTCTGCATGGATGCGGACCTCAGCCATCCGCCGGAAGCTATCCCGGACCTTGTCGAGGCCCTTACGCAAGATTACGATTTTGCGATTGGTTCGCAGTATGTGGAGGAGGGTTCCACCGATGTGAGGTGGAGCTTCTTTCGCCGATTGAACCGCCGCGTGGCCACGTTGTTTG
>JAWODE010000544.1:0-6523 GCA_046483455.1 Candidatus Hydrogenedentota bacterium
GCCAAGGGGGCCGCGGTCGAGCTGCCGTGAAGACCATGTTCAACGAACACACATAATGCGATTGGTGGGTCTTCTTCCGGCACACCGGCCACGAACCACGCGTGATCGCGTTCTTTGTAAGGAATATCCTCTTCGTTATCGCTTTCGTATTTCTTAAGTTTTATGACCTGGGCGGTGCCGGTCTTGCCGAGCACGACCATACCGGGAACGCGTGCCTCGATGCCCGTCCCCGCACTCGGACGCTCGGTTTTCTCGACGCATTTCCGCAAGCCCCGGTGCACGGTCTCCAGGGTCTCCTCGCTGATCGGCAGAGGGGTGAGGTCGGGACCGAGTGCTTTGTTGAGATAGGGCCGCACGCGGCTGCCGCCGTTGACAACCGCCGCCATCATGACAGCCGCCTGCAAAGGAGTGACCGTCACCTGACCCTGCCCAATCGAGCAGTTCAAGGTTTCACCCGGATACCATTTTTGTTCCCAAGGTTCGCCATTTGGATGCTGCCGCTTCCGCCATTCGGTGGACGGTATGAGGCCCTTTTCTTCCGCGCCCGGCGGCACGTCGAGTCCGGTCACCATGCCGAATCCGAGCATTTCGGCCCATTTGTTGATGTTGTCAATGCCGAGCTTGAGACCTACATTGTAAAAGTATTCATCGCACGAATAGGCCAAGGCGTCGACGAGATCCGGGTGCCCATGCCCCCCGTACTTATATCGCCAGCACCGCCACGGGCGGCTGACACCGGGCAAATAGAAATAGCCGTCGCAGGCGAAGGTCGTGTGTTCACTAATCACCCCCTCTTCAAGACCGCCGATGGCCGTAGCGATTTTAAAAATCGAGCCGGGGGCGTAGTGTTCTTGAAAGGCCCGGGACCGCATGGGACTGGGCCGTGCTTCAAGTAGGACCCTCCGCTCGTGGCTGTAGCCGGTACGCACGAACACGCCGGGATCGTAGCGTGGTGCACTGGCCATGGCGAGCACCTCACCGGTATCGGCGGCGAGCACGACAATGGCCCCGCGTTCGGCGCCCAGCAACTCCTCGCATTTCGCCTGCAACCCGATGTCGATCGTGAGGGTTAACGACTTTCCGGGAACCGGGGCGCGGCTGAACTCAAACTCCTGATGCAAACGGCGGCCAAGGCTGTCCGTCTGGACAACGGGCCTGCCAAACTCGTCAGTGCGCAACTGCGGCTCGCTCTGGTTATACACAACGACGCAGAGCTGGCCGTCGCGGCCGCGAAGGATGGGGTCGTACATCTGCTCGATGCCCATGCGGCCAATCAAGTCGCCCATTTTGAAGGCGGGCCCGCGTGCATCGAGTTCCTCCTGACTGATTTCGCCAATGTAACCCAAAATCTGGCCCGCCACTTCGCCGTAGTGATAGCGCCGAAGCGGCCGCACCGTCGTGTATACGCCCGGCAATTGAAACGAGTACTCCTCGACACGCGCCAGCTCGGTTTTCGAGACGTTTTGTTTGACCGGCAGTTGAGTAAACGGCTTTTTCTGGTACTGGGAGATGCGCTCGAGGAGCGTATCCGCGTCGATGGCCAGAAGCTGTGCAAGCCGCTCCGCTACTCGCTCGCGTTCGGATTCTTTACAGTCGGCCGGAACAAACATAATGTCGCACGCCGGCTGAGTGTCCGCGAGCACCACGTCTTTGCTCCGGCCATAGATAATGCCGCGCGGCGCCTTGAGACGCTCGAGGTGAAGACGATTTTCGTTCGAGGCATCCGCGTACTCGTTGCCGTGAATGATCTGCAAATCCCACAACCGTATCGCAAGAATGGAGTAAAGGAGGACAAGCCCCACCATAATGGCGCGAATCCGCCGGGGCGCACCTTCAAACCGTTTTGGTTTCTCGCGTTCTAGAAGCATCTTACGTCCCCTGAATTTGTGGCGAGAAATACCGCTGGAAGAACCGGTCCATCAAGAAAAACACGAACGGCGTCAATAACGCCGTATAGAGCGTTGCCGGGACCACCGTGCTTTTCAGCGAGCTGAATACCATCCAGTGCACTTCCTGGACGGACTCGATTACCGCATACAACAGGCCGTTTAAGAGTCCCGCGATGCAGACAAGCCCCACCTTCACTGCCGGGTGCTGGGTAATCAGGCGAACCGCTATCCGGCCCGTGAGAAAACCCACGATGACGTAACAGAGGATATAATGCCCGATGACGTTGTCGCTCACTACATCTTGAAAGAGGCCTCCCAACACGCCCGTAAACATAGCCCGCTCTTCGCCTTCGGTAATGGCAAAATAGATCACCAGCAGCAGCACGAGGTTGGGCGAAACGCCTTTGACCTTGATGACATCGTTCTCGATCCACGTCGTTTGAACAAGCGCCGCGGCGACGATCAAAATGGCCCATAGGATGTTTCTTCGCATCATTTCAGGGAGCGAACCGTTCTTGCATGGAGCGCTCATCCGGCATGGGGTGAGCGCGCGAGACGGCTCCTTGAGACCGGGGTCTCCCGCGCATTTCCTCCGTCGGTATCAGCGCCTGCGTTATGACAAAAACCTCGTCGAGACTCTGCAGATTGGCATCGGGTTGCACCAACGCCTTTTTCTGGAGCGTTTTTCCGGCTTCTACGTCCATGACCGTGCCGATAGGCCGTCCGGCGGGATACACCCCCGTGCCCATCGTTAAGACGCGGTCGCCCGAGCCAATCTGGTCTTTCATGTCGATATATTCCATTTCACACACGGCATTGGCGCCCACCTGGCCGGTGCCCCGGATAATTCCCCGCACTCGGTTACGTTTGATGAGCGCTCCGATTTTGCAATCGGGGTTATGAAGCGTCAACACGGTGGCGTTGAAAGGACTCACCTCGGAGACCAGCCCCACCACGGCGCCATCGGGGGTAATCACGCACATGGCCGGCTCGATGCCGTCCGTGCTCCCCTGGTCTATAGTAAACGCGCCAAGCGAACGCGAGATGATCCCCGCGGGATGCAGCGTGACGGTCTTTTCGTTACGCCGGAAATTCAGCATGTGCCGGAGACGTTCCCGTTCGGCCCGCAGTTCTTCATAGTCGGCCATGCGTTGGCCCATTTCAGCGCATTCGTTACGCAGGCGATTCGCCATCGTGTAGTTCCGATGATAATCCACCACGAAGCCCGCGGCGTAGGCATAAGAATCTTCGACAAAACCCAGTGCCAACCAGAAGGGATGGGACGCTACGGACACTGCATTGCGGATGACACGGCTTGCCTCGGAGCCGGTTTTCCCGCCGGCCAGTGAAGCGAGAGAGAGCATCACAAGCACCGCCAAAATAAGGGTTGCGCGATGTTCCCGTATGCGTCGCTTTAAACTCACGCGTCGCCACCCAAAGGGTTTTCTACGGAAGCCGGGCCAGCGGCACTATGAGCGGCCAAGCCGATGGCTCAGACCTCCTCGTCCTGGAAATTTCTCAACCCTTCCAGATACTTGCCCGTTCCCAGAACGACGGCCGTAAGCGGGTCCTCCGCCACCGTGACATGCAGGCCCGTTTCCTTGGAAAGCAACTGCTCCAATCCGCGTAGAAGCGCCCCGCCGCCGGCCAACACGACACCGCGGTCCACGATATCGGCCGACAACTCGGGCGGCGTGCGCTCAAGCGTCACGCGCACCGCATCCACGATCGCCCCGACAGGTTCGCGCAACGCGTCGCGGATTTCTTCCGAGGTAATGGTTAATATCTTGGGCAACCCCATGACCTGGTCGCGGCCCTTGACCTGCATTTCCAGTTCATTCTTCAGGGGAAATGCCGAGCCAATAGTGATTTTGATCTCTTCGGCCGTTCGTTCACCAACCATCATATTGTACGTGCGCTTCAAATGCTGGATGATCGCCTGGTCCATTTCATCGCCTGCAACACGTACCGATTTGCAGAAAACAATCCCCCCCAGGGCAATCACGGCGACCTCGGTGGTCCCACCGCCGATGTCGACAATCATGCAGCCCTGGGGTTCCTGCACGGGAAGCCCCGCACCGATGGCTGCCGCCATCGGTTCTTCAATGGTGAAGACTTTCTTCGCGCCCGCCTGGGCGGCACTTTCGGTCACCGCGCGTTTTTCGACGGCGGTGATCCCGGAAGGCACACACACCGCCACTCGGGGCCACGCCAGCCTGCGCCGGTTATGAACCTTTTGAATGAAATACCGGAGCATCGCCTCGGTGATTTCGAAATCGGCGATCACGCCGTCTTTCATCGGCCGAATCGCAACGATATTGCCCGGCGTGCGGCCAATCATATTTTTCCCTTCGTTACCCACGGCACGGACGCGCCCGGTATCCTTGTTGACAGCGACCACCGAGGGCTCACTCAAAACTATGCCCTGACCCTTCACATAAACGAGGGTATTGGCGGTGCCGAGGTCGATGCCCATGTCGTGAGAAAATAGCCCGGGAAGGAAGTTTAAGATTCCAAACACATTGTCACCTTTGTTGCTACCGTTGAAATTCGCCCGCAAGGAACGCCATAAGCCCCCTCATTATAAGGTCTTGAGCGGCTTCCCGGCTCCCCTTCAAAATTATAACAGAAGACCCGGCCAAATCAAATAGAATTCCCGGAACACTCGAACCGGACTAAGCCACAGCCCGGCCAAGTTTCATTATGATACACATATTCCTCTGAAGCTGTCAGCAAGAAAACTTCCGGGGAATGCTCCGCACCTCAAACCCGGATAACCCAAAGGCAAAGCAGAAAAGACACTATCTTCGAAAAACTCCACCACGGTTCATTTTCCCATGTTTGGGTCAGTATAATGGTCGCCACAGTCACCGGGGAAAATCGCGGCATGACTATGGAAGGCCGGTCGTGCAGCGGGTTCCCGAAAAACCATTATCAAAGGGGGAAACATGATGCAGGCAATCGTAATCGCTATACTGGCCGCCAGTATCGGCGCCGAGGGGGCTCAGATCGAGCGCAACAGCCTCGTTTACGACTACTTTCAGCGCGCGGCAGACAAAACCGAACCACAGCTTGCGTGGGACGCGGCCTCGCCCGCCGAACATCACGCCTGGAGACGGGCCTTCGAGCCCAAATTCCTCGAATTGCTTGGCCGCAGTCCGGAACCCGTACCTCTGCAGGTAGATTGGACCGATGAGGAAAAGGTGGAAACTGACGTCTACACCCGGCACAAGATATACGTGCAGTCCGAAGCTGACTACTGGGTGCCCGTGTATTACTATCTTCCGAAAGACACCGAAGGAAAACGCGCGGCCATGGTCTGCCTGCACGGTCATTCGGGCATTTATCCCTATATCGGGGAAGGCACCGAAAAAGAACGCGAAAAAAGCAAGGACCACGAGCTCGACTATGCCGTCAAGTTTGCTGAAAAGGGCTGTGTCGTTGCGGCCGTCGTGCAGCGCGGCTGGAACGAAACGCGCAACGAGAAACCCCATAGCTGCCACCGCGTGACCATGGATTCCTTCTTGTTGGGCATGACCCCCGTCGGGTTGCGAACCTGGGACGCGATGCGCGTCGTGGACTTCCTTTTGACGCAGAACGACGTCGACCCGGCCCGTATCGGGGCGGCGGGGCTGTCAGGCGGCGGTACGACGACGCTGTTTTTGGCCGCGCGCGACGAACGCATCAAACTCGCCATGGTGGCCGGATATTTTTGCACCTTCCGAGACTCGATTTTCACCATTCACCATTGCATCTGCAATTGCGTGCCGGGGATTATGCAATGGGGCGAGATGAGCGACGTGGCGGCTCTGATTGCCCCACGGCCGTTGCTCATCATCAGTGGCGATGAAGACAACATCTTTCCCATCGAGGCGACAAAACGCGCCTATGCCAAGCTCGAGAAGACATACGCCGTGCTGGACGCCTCCAACAATCTCGAGAGCGATTTCTTCGAAGGCGTCCATCAATGGAGCAACCGGAAAAGTTTCAGCTTTCTGGAGAAACATTTTGGAACGCCCTGAGATAGAGATTATCGGGTTAAAAGAAAGTACGCATACCTTCCAAGGGCAAAGAGAGTAAAGCTTACTTGGGGTCGACTTTCGAGGCGGTAGGTGCGATGCCCCGGACGTTATTCTTCGCCAACCTCCATCCCATACCAGCGCGCAATGGCCTCGATGATTTCCGATTCACGCGCAATGAGCGGTTGGACACGCCTGTTTGCCGCGTGCTCGACGTCTTCAATGGCAATCAAGTCGAGGGGATTGGCCATCGCCAGGGCAATGGTATCGCTGGTGGCACGCACCGGGATGCACGCATGCCGCGCGGCGATCCGGCCCGAGACAAGGGCAATGGCGTCCGGGTCGAACGATTCGTCTTTCAATCGCAAATAAGGAAGCCGGAGCTGACGCGCCAACACCTGCGGAATCACCTCTTCCCCCGTAAACCCCTCTTCGACCAGGATCGCGCCGAGCTTCCGTTGCGGATTCGCGCGCTGCAGATCGAGAGCCGCCTCGAGTTGCTCTTGCGAGATCAACCCCGCACTGACAAGAATGTCGCCCATGCGCCGCGGCGCCCCGTGTTCGTCAAACGGCTGGATCGTCACCCGGCGTGTTCGTTCCTCCGGTGCCGCTTCC
>JAWODE010000576.1:0-8406 GCA_046483455.1 Candidatus Hydrogenedentota bacterium
ACCCGTGTTCCCGTCAAGGAACTGAGCGAAGACCATCTTAATTTGATACTCTACGGCGAAGAAGGCGGTGAGCTGGTCAAGTATCGAACGCGCTTTGGACATATCAGGCAACACTTCATCGGCTTCGAAGGCGTTATTCCCAATCTGGAGCGTCGCCATAAGGAAACGGAAAGCGACTTTGTAAGGGCGGAGATCGAGCGTTATATGACTTCTCTGCCATGTCCCGTGTGCCAGGGAAAGCGGCTCAAGCCCGAATCGCTGGCGGTGACCATCGGGGATAAGAATATCATGGATGTTACCTCGCTTTCCATTAACCATGCGCTGGAATGGATCGAAACACTCGACGGTTCCGATGGCAAAAGCACGCCGATTCTAAGTGAGCGTGAGCAGGTGATTGCGGTGCAGATTCTGAAAGAGGTCAGGGCGCGGCTGGGATTTTTGCTGAACGTCGGGCTTGATTATCTGACTCTTGACCGGCCTTCGAGTTCATTGTCAAGCGGTGAGGCGGAGAGAATCCGCCTGGCCACCCAGCTCGGGGGTGGCCTGAGAGGGGTGACCTACATCTGCGACGAGCCGACGATCGGACTTCACCCCGTGATCGATCCTGAACGATAATGAGGCATCGACGGCGACCTCAATGCCGTCCTTGGTGAGTCCCGTCACCGCGAGACGGCGGACGTCGGGCCAAGGCAGTCGGCCCGGCAAAAGCGTCTCATCCTCCGCCCGCAAGACAAAGGACAGACCGGTTTGACCTGGAGCAGTCTCGAGGCGCAAGTCCACGTGCGTTTCTGTTTCGTCCAACCCCTCGATCTTCAAGATGGATGCGAGCTTCCCTGTATCCAGCGGTTTCCTCCATGCCGCATCAATTGTGAACCGGGCGGCTTGGCCCAAGACCGGTTCCGCAAGCGCAACCTCCTTTAGCGCCAAGCTGTCTAATCGCACCCCGCGAAACGACTCGGGAAGACGCGCCAAGGTTTGTGGCAATCGCACCAATGACTCCAACGTTTCACTTTCTTTTCTTTCGTCTCCCTCTGGAAAGCGCCGCAACAACACCCGCTCTGCTGAGATCTCGGATAGATGCACCAAACCCCGGAAAAATCCCCCCGGAGCGACGATCACACGAGCATTACTGACACAAAGCAATTCCCCTTCCTCATCGGACCACGCAATACGCTCCACGGAGATATTCAGGGGAATCAGACCATGCACACCCTCGATGTCCCAGGATTGTCCAGTAGCCCGGGCTAGGAGATGGGTAGCCCCCGAGGCCAGAATACGTTTCCCGGGCGGGGTCTGGAGAAAAATGAATGCAAAAATCAAAAACAAAAATACACCCGCACCCCATTTCAGCCCTATTCGCAGCCGTTTCACCACTCTTTTTTTCAAAACCACCATCAAAAAGCCTGGCCCAAACTTACGTAGATTTCGAACGAATTATCGATTTCAGAACGGCGGTTCAGCGGAATGGCTACGTCGAGTCGCAGAGGACCGACCGGGGAATAGTAGCGCGCGCCCATACCTGCGCTCAGCCGATAATCCGAACTGAAATCCGGGTACGGCGATTCCGAGACCGTTCCGCCGTCCACAAAAACTACCAGCCCGATGGCCTCGGTGATCTTCTTGCGCACTTCAATGGTCGATTCTATGAGCGAGCGGCCGCCGATAGGGTCATCATCGTCCAAGGGACTGATGGTTCGATACGGGTACCCGCGAACACTGCCCCCGCCACCCGCGTAGAAACGTTCGTCGGGAGGAATGGCATCGCGCCCGGCGCCTGTGACCATCCCCAATTTCATCCGCAGTGCCAAAATCATATCCCGCGATTCAGTCACGGGCACATAATGACTTAGCGTGGCTTCGGTTTTGAGAAAAACGGTCTCGGGGTCGGTGAGCTCTACAAAGGGTTCGGCGAGAACGCTTGCGCGAATGCCAGTGGTAGGATCGAGGGCACTATCCACCGTAGTCCATTCAATCGACGCGGGAAACGACAGCAAATTATACGAATTTGTATCGGCTTTCTGCTCGACACGGTCGAAACGATAGGCGATTCCGACACGCCCATTCATATGGTCGGTGAGCATGCGCTCGATGGCTACCATACCGCCCAGCCGAGTGCTCAGGTATGCATCCAAATCTTCGCGGCGCGCCTCCGTCCTGAAAATCAAGCGTTGGTCATCGCGCCGGTAGAAGGGGATTACGAATAGAGTACCAAGACCCTGCTCAGTCTGACCGAGCCCCACATCAAGCGCAAAAACACGCCCAAGCCCTTGGATATTGCGATGTTCCCACCGTGACAAAGCGCCGAGTCCTGTATCGGTATGAAACCTGAGCCCGGCCTCGATGGTTCGGTGCTTTCGTTCCACGAGTTCAATATTTATCGGGACGCGCCCTGTCTTGGTCTGTTCGTCGATAACCTCGAGCCGTACAACCGAGAAGAGCCGTGTTTTGTATAACTTGGTTTGAGTATCAGAAAGTAGGCTTGCCTTGAACCAGTCGCCTTCGTCCCAGCCGAGATTCGTGCGGATAAAGCTTTCCGCTACGTCCGCAAGGCCCATCACGCGGACCTCCCCGAAGCGCAGGCGCGGACCCATGTCAAGATGAAACGTTACGTCGGCTTCCTCGGTTGCATGGTCGACAAGAACCTCGCGCTCGGTAATTTCTGGGAACGGATACCCGAGTTCTTTAACACGACCGAGAAGTCTGGCTTCGGCATTCAGCACCTCGGCAGCGCGGAGGGGTTCGTCCGTCTGCAACCCAAGCGCCCCAACTTCGGGAAGGGACGGAGCATCTGAATCGCGCGGCTCTACCGTCTCGACAGCCACGCGTTTGATGAGGTAGGGGTTGCCGGCATCGACCATGAAGTGCACCAGCAACGGCTCAGCATCTTCGTCGAACTCAACTTGTACCCTGGCCCCGTAATAACCTTGGGAATGCAGAACCTTGAGGAAGGATTCACGGTCGCGCTCGGTGCGCCGCCGCAAATGCGCGCGACTGGTGGGAGCTTCGTCGCGCAGCGCAAGGGTATCCGAAACGGCCTTCAACGTTTCGAGAATGGTGTCTGACGGCGTTCCCGAGATTTCGGCTTCGTAGACCGGTTTCGTTTCCGCCGGTTGTTCATCGGCGCCAAGAAACGGCGCGGCGGACAGTAGAAACACCAAAGCAACGGTTTTAAACCCAATTCGGGGGACTCTCACCCAATAACCGGTAATGGCTCCTATCTCCCTGTAGTATGGCCTCGACCGCAGAAAGTCAGTCTAACACGCACCGCTCCACCCCGCCAATGCGGAAATTCCCTAAAATCGCCGGTAGGCAGCTGCAAAATGAGGGAGACCACAAAAGAGCGGCGATCAAAGATAAGATTGTTTGACCGCGAATCGGACGGATGGCATGAAAAATCCAGCGCGATGCCGACGAACGAAGGAACGCTGCGGTTTTGCCCTACAAAACCTGGAGTCACGCCCAATCTCTCGCTCACTAGCGATCGATAGGCGCATTCGGTCCGAGAAAATGGCAGGGCCATTCCTGGCCTGTGTAAAAGGTGGTTCTTGTAGCTTCCCAGGCTGAAAAGAACGAGACTCCGAACATCAACCCAACCACAATCCACTCCCAACGAGCACGTAATTTTTCATAGACCGGCACGCCCATCAACAATAAAACCGGCATAGCGGCAATATACCACCGGAAGCCATACGTCACGCCGCCGTAATTGTTCGTTCGAAGACAGTAATATGCCGTAAGGATCGCAAATCCGAGTGTTCCCAGAAGGATTGGCCGATGAAAGCGAACTTTTCGACCAAGCAAATAACGCAAGGGGCTAATCAGGCCGGCAATCAGGACGGGATACAGAATAAAGATACCGCACCGACCGAAGGTCATATGAAACAAATACGTGCCTTTGGGTTCGTTGAGGGCATCGATGCCTCGTGGATGCCTCCAATAGGCGTTCTCGTACAAGTACATTTCGGGGTGCATTTGCACAGGTAGAGGGCTCCCCGTCACGTGCATCATTACACCCGCGTGCACCGCAACAGGCACCGCCACGGCCAACGCCCCCCACGTAAGCGTCTTGCGGGGGAAATAATACACAAGGCACAACCCCGCGATCGCCGGCCAGATAGCTGCCGGGATATCGATAGTCAAAACGAGGCCTGCTGCCGCGCCAAATACCACAAAACGCCATGCCGCCGGCTTCCATTTCTGGTATATCAGCCCCAAGGCAAGATAAACCGAAAGCATAAGAAAAAACGTCCCAGGAATATGATTATTGACGATGAGACTGTATCCCCAAAGCTGAGTGCCAAAGGCAAGAAAAAGCATCATGAGATGACGGATTAGGGGTTCTATAGCGAATAAGGCAATCGTGCGATCAAAGAGAAGCACCGTCAGAACAAAAGGGATGCCCATAAAGGTCAATGTCAAAATACGAATGATAACGGAGCGCTCCGATTCATCCGCCAAATCCAGGCCGAAGAGATTCCGGAGCAGCAGATATTCCCCGGTCATCATCAGAGGGAGAACGGGCGGCTTGCTGGACAGCACGCGGCCCCGAGCCATCACTTTATCCACAGTATAGGGAGCGAATGGGTTCGGCTCTTTCCCCTCAGAGGAATCAATATAGAACGTACCATGTTCAGTCAGGCTATAAACGGTGGCCAGACGGCTAAGGGCAAGATCCTGGCGCGCGACGGGTGTCGTATACGTACCGAGCAAGACGAATACGATGACCGTTGTATAGATAAAAATGTTGATAACCGGAACTACGCTAGCTTCGCGGGACTGGTCTACCATCCCTCCCCCGTCACTGTTCGTGTATTTGCGCGTCGTTTTCCAGAGGCCGCTTTAACATTCATAGCCAAAACGGTTATTACCGACCGAAGATACCGCCAAACATTCGCTTGAAAAAGCCTTCGTCTGCTTCCGGCACACCGGTCTCCTCTTCCTCCTCCGGCTCCACAACCTGCCAGTCTCCACCGGCACGTTCTTCCTTACGTTCTACAACAAAAAGGCTGGCCACCTGCACCCACCGGTTATTGCGCCACTCATAAGTGAGTGTCTCTTCCCCCGTTTCCCGATAGAAATTCGAGTCCTCGCGTGCTGCATCCTTTTTCCGGTGCATTTTTGTCACATAACGCTGCTTGGGTAGTGTCACTTCAGCGACTTTCGGCGCCATGCGCGATTCCGTTTCCCGAATGCGCACTTCCATGTCACCGATATCCGACGAATACGTCGAATATTCCTTGAGGAAGTAGGGATCGCGCTTTACAAGAGGGGCTTCTTCCGGGGAATCTATCCGCGCGGCACGGGCCACATGTTCCTCAACTGTCCTGCGTAATACTTCTTCCTGCGATTCTGCCGACACGTGCCTTGTTTCAGCAGTAATAGCTTCCGACGCAGGTGCGGCAGACTCCGCTCTGCTCTTCCCACGAAATAGACTGCACGCAGGCAAACTGAGCGCCAGAAAAATGACCAACACACCTATTGCTACGTATCGATACAGGGGTTGCTTGTACACCAGCCAACTCCTTAGTCGTTTAAAATCCACCGCGGCTTCCCACATAGGAAGCCCCCTTCTTATTCGTCCGCCTATTTGCAACGTATCATACCACAGGCGACAGGAAAGACAATACGTACGGAATGTGCCAACACAAAGGGCGTCTCTCATAGAAGGCTAATTCACGAGAGCAAAATTTCCCGAGAGGTAGTAAACAAGGCGGCGATTTCGGAGCAAATCAACCACGACGGCTTCGCTGCGTCCGACTTCGGCAAGACGAAACCGGCCTGCAAACTCTTCTCCCTCATTCACGGTCACATATTCCTTTCCGGACTTCCGGGCCGCTTCGGAGAGCGAATGCAAACGAAACTTCGCCACTCCTCGTCCCCGCTCGGGCTCAGGCCGCACAAGCATCATCTTGTACGCGTATTCTTCGCGCTTCACTTCTTCCTCAAGGTCTTGAAAAAACTCGGTCGGGGCGATAATCGAGGCCTGCGTCACGAGTTGACTAGCCTGGTCTAGGCTTTCCGGCGACCACGCCTCACCGGTGAGATATTCTTCGACCTTCGCAGCAATCGCGTTACGGACTTCCTCTTGGATGGCCTTATTCCTCTCGCTCGGGTTAAGCGCAACCGCATCCTGTGCGGCATTAAGGGCTTCCAAAAGCTTCCCCTCCTCGAGAAGCCCGGGAGCCCGGTTCGGTGGGAAGGTAGGTTTGACAACGGCGGAGGGGCCCTCAGTCTCCGGCGCATGTATTGCCGAATAGACTCCGAAACCTCCTACTCCCAGAACAATCACCACGATCAAGATGGCAAATACCGTACCCACCCGCTTCATCAGCGAAGGGCGCGGCGGCGCATAAGCGTTTGCGAAAGCCCCCGATGGTCTTGACTCTTCGTGGAGAGCCGCAAGTGTCTGGCTGCGCTCATCCAGAGAAGGCAGATCATTTCCCGTATTCCCTTCTCCATCCGTTCCGTCCTCTGAAGAAACAGTGTCGCCGTCGCTCGAAACGGGCTTGTCACTCTCGATATTTTCCGCCAGTTCGGCACGGAAAGTCGCGAATGCCGACATGACGCTATCGGAAGGCGCATATTTGGTGGTCGGGCGCCCCCCCAAGTCCTCCGCCGAAAAATGGCGCTGGTCTGTTCGCGGAGGATCAACGCGTTCGCCACAATGAAAGCACTTCGTAGCAAAAATGCTGATTTCCCTGCGGCAATACGGGCAAATGCGCGTTTTATCTCGTCCTGCTGATTGGCTATCCGCCAAGATACGATTCCCTCTTTTTCGGCCCTCACCACTCCTTATGCAGCATAGCCGAAGGATGCCCTTTACACAAGTCTCTTGCCTATCCCATTCGCTTCCTATTAAGAAGTTCCATCTTAACTATATTATAAACGTTCGGCATAGCTAATCCCAGTTTTTGCACTAAGCGCGATTTGTACACAACACGCGCCAATCCCCTGGCGAACGGAAAACCCCCTTGGTGGGCGCGGAAACACAAAAAGAAGAAGAGGGGGAACAGAGCGAAGGATTCCGCCATGCTGGCCAGACACTTACCTACTGGCGTTCAGAAAAGGGAGTCCCCGGACTATATTTCTGTTGCATACGCCGGAGGGTTGCGATTTCTGTTTCAGAAAGTCGCGCAGGTTCACCTAATAAATGCGCCCATAATAGCGTTTCAGCCGCGTGTTCGATTTTCTCGAGTTTCTCGTAGGCGTTGAAAACATCGTGCCCGACGGTAATAGACCCGTGTTTGGCGATAATCAGCGCGTCACAAGTACGGATGATCTCCCGAATGGCTTCTCCCCCTTCTCCTGTTGCCGGAGTAGCATAGGGTACGGTTGGAATGCCTCCAATCGTGAGAAGCAATTCCGGCAGAAGGGGTTCAACCAGAGACACGCCGGCCAGAGAGGCGGCCACGGCTTTCGTAGGATGAGCATGTACTACGGCGGCGATATCCGGGCGCTCTTCGTAAGCCGCCAAATGGGTGAGAAACTCGGAGGTAATGTTCCCGGGGCCAGCCATTTTTCCACCCGAGGCATCGGCAATAACTAAGTCCTCGGGTGCCATAAACCCCTTCGAAACGCCACTTGGCGTACAAAGAAAGGCGTTTTTTCGCAGGCGAACGCTGATATTGCCGTCGGTGGCGGCCACAAGGCCCTTTTGCCACAAGCGGCGGCCTATCTCGCAGATGGCGCTTCGTAACACCTTTTCATTTTCCATACGCTTACTTTCAAAACTGTGCGGCGGCTTTGCCGCTAATAAACGGGAGTGCACCAGGAACGGTATTTCTCGAGCTTGCCCATAACGACGCGGAAATAAAGCTCCTGGAGCCGGCGGGAGATCGGCCCCGGCTGCCCCCCCCCGATAAGACGCCGGTCTACTGACCGTACGGGAGCCACTTGGGCGCCGGTGCCGCAGAAAAACACCTCGTCACAAACATACAATTCCGTGCGGGCTATGGGACGTTCTACGACATCGAGACCAAGTTCGTTCCGGGCCAATTCCATTACGGTGTTGCGGGTAATGCCCACAAGGATATCCGCGGTTGGCGGCGTCGTGACCAATTGGCCGTCCAGCACGATGAACATATTCATCGCGCTGCCCTCGGCCACGGTGCCGTCCTCACGCAAAAAGATTGCTTCGTCAAACCCAGCCTGTTGTGCTTCGGTGGAGGCAAGTGACGAATTGATATAGCTTCCCACGCTCTTTGCCCGACTCGGTATGGCGTTGTCGGAAAGACGGCGCCACGACGAAACCACCACATCCAAACCGGATTCGATGTCGCAATAATCCCCCAGCTTGATGACATAGCAACAGAAACGGCTCTCTACACCGCTGAGCCGTGGACCGAGAGACAATTCGCTCTTGTAGCAGATCGGGCGAATATAAACGCCCTCGCGGAATCCGCTTCG
>JAWODE010000622.1:0-7179 GCA_046483455.1 Candidatus Hydrogenedentota bacterium
CGCGAACCGCGTTCCGCTGCCGAGAGGATCGTTTCCCGCCATTGTTCCGCAAAAAGCTCGATTGGAAATTCCCGCGCGACGGTCTCTCTTCCGCGGGCGCCGATCTCACGCGCGAGGCCGAGGTCTTCCAGCAAATTGTTGATGTGCCCTCGCAGAACCTCTGCGTCATAGGACAAAAAGCCGTCTTTGCCATCGGTGAGCGGCGAGGTCGGGTTGGCAAGGGAAACCACGGGCATCCCCGTAGCCATCGCCTCGAGCATGGAAAGATTATACCCGTCTTCGTATTTTTCGCGGGTTACGTGCAGGTAACACCGGTGCGATTGATAAATGGCGCGCAATTCCTCGAAAGATTTTGCCGGTTTCGATTCGGGAATCCGAGGATTCTCGCCCACGACGCGATTGGAAATGCCCGCGCAGACCTGTTCCTGAAAATCCACGTCAAACATGAGATCGCGGGTGCGCATCAGATTACCCACGCGAATGACGGCCGGTACTTCCCCCGTGTAGTTACCATAGTTATCGACGTCAACCCCCGGCCGGATAACGCGGCCGGGAATACCGTAATCGGCGCGTTTTGTCTCGGAAATGAAAACAAATTCGGCGAATTCGCGCACGGTATCGATAAGGCGCCGGAAGGTTTCATGCTGATTGCCGGCTGTTTCGGGGATGGTTGTTTCGAGGAATGTCCGCCGGTTATGGCACACCAGGATGAGGGGGGTGCGGCTTTCAAGCACGAGCTTGCAGATGTCCGCGGCGTTGGTTTCGTTTTGGGCGATGACGACATCGAACTGGCCTTGGTCGAGTTCCCGGCGCCACGTTTTCTCTTCGAGGAAAGTGAATGATGGGGGAATGGGGCGGTAGTGCTTGTGCCATTTTCGGGCAAGCGGCGCTTCGTTGTATTGCCCGATGAGGAACGGCAACCCCGTTTGCGCCATGAGGCACAGGTACGGCTCGTGAAAGTTGAACGTGAGAATGCGCGGCGCGGCCATGCCTACCCCGCTTGCCGCTCGGCCTCTTTTTTCAAGAGGTCGACGATCATGCTCTCCTTTTCCGCTCGTGGGGCAAGTTCGTACTCGAGGAGGTCCCCCAGCAAGACGGAATCCCGGGATTTGAGGGCCTGGGTTGCTTCAAGGAGGTATCCGTTGAGGTCATCGTGGAATTCTTTTACGGTTTGCCCGCCGACCGTTAACTCCTCGAGCGGCATTTCCATGGCGTTTGCGATCATGAGTTCACGTTCTTTGATGACCCCCCAAATGGTCGCCAGGCGCTCGAAGGGTTCATATCCCGCCTCGGGGTTTTCGCTTTGAAACACGGTGGCTAGTTCATGGCATGCGAGGGGGAGTTCGGGCAGCGACCGCTCGACTTCCGAAAGCGATTCGTACACGAGCTGGCGGGTGTTTTCGGAAGTAATTGTAAGGCGTTGCACCGTATCGAGCGGCTTGTTTTTCATGGAATCCACGAGTGCTTCGGCACTGACGGCTTCGTCATCCACTTGCACCGACATAATGGAACGGCCCTGCTCGTGGAGCTTCTGGCCAATGACAACGACTGCGTCGAAGATGTTTTCGACCCGGTCCTCTATTGGCCATTGCGCGTTGCCATCTACAATAATCTCCATGTGCGATTCCCCCCGGGCGGTTATCCGCTGATCAGGTTCGAAATGCTGTCGATTTTTTCGGCCGAGGCCGCTTGGGCGTTTTCGGCCTGAATGGCCTGGTACACCTCGCGCCGGTGCACGGCTACCGATTTTGGGGCGACGATCCCCAGCTTTACTTGACTTTCTTTCAAATCAAGGACCTTCACCTCGATGGTGTCCCCGATCATGATGCTTTCGTCCTCTTTACGGGTTAGAACGAGCATTGGATGCCTCCCGGGCCGATCCCTGGCCCTCTTGGGGTTGCGCGAGGAAGTGCTGGATGGGGTAGTCGCTGTGGTCGAGCAATGTTTGTTTTGCGAGCCGCCGCCGTGGATTGACGAGGATGGGCGCGCGAAGATTGGTACGCACCTTGGCTTTATCTTCGGGAACAACGACCAACGTATAGACATCGAGTTCCTTGACGGACGTTACGGCGAGTTCGCTCAGTTCGCCTGGACGTATCTCGATGGTGTAATCGGCCATGACAACAGACGGGTCCATGAGAATAAACGCTAGTTCGCCCGCTTCGGTGGACTGCAACCATTTGAGGTAAGCGCTGGGGCCCGGCATCAGGACAAAGCGGCGGTAATCCTGAAAGCCCAAGATAGGTTGCGTAAACGTAATGATAGCGTCAGGGTCAATGTCTATTGTGCCGAATCGTGACGTTTCTAAGTGCATTATGGTACCCCAGCTCCCCGTTACGGCTTTCTGGACGCGCGGGATGTGACCCCGGTATTTCAGAAGCCAGTATGCCCGAAACCCGGCATCCATCGCAAGAGCGGTTGGCAGGGTGGGTGATATGTGAGGCTCACGGATTTCACGCATTTAGCTTCGATATCCCATCCGCTTTTTGCTGCGTGCCAATTCTGCCGCGGGGGTCATTGCAACGCGCTGCCACGGCCGTGGAGCGGCCCTCCGCCGGAAACAAGGCCGGCTGAAGCATCGGAGCCGGAAAATGTAAAAAAGACCAGGGATGCACGTGTTATTGCACGTGGCGTGGATAGCCGTTTGCGCCGGCGTACCAGAGGCATCCTTCGCCGAGAATGGCTTCGACTTCTTGTTGAAGCCGCTTTGAGGGGGAAACGACGCATGATGGCGTGGCGTGCACGGTGATTTCGTCGTGATTGGGCGTGATGCAGTGCAGATAAACGTCGCAATGGCCGGGTTGGGCATCGAGAACCTCGGCGAGGCGTGTCAGAAGGGCTTCATCCAATCCTACGGTATTCAGCCGGATATGGACGGTCTCGGTGAACCGTTTTTCGGTCTCGTCGATGGGGATAATGTCTTCGGCCAGGAGACTGGGTTCGTCGTTTCTGAAATTTACCTTTCCTTTCACCATCACGATCATATCCGACACAAGAAGTTCCGCTTTCTGTTCGTATAGGTCTGAAAAGATAACCATTTCGCAGGGACTCTCGAGCGTTTCGAGGGTGACGAATGCCATTTTGCGGCCGCGTTGGGTCAAGTGAATCTTTACGTTGGCTATGAGCCCTCCAACGCGCACTTCCTGGCCTTCGGCCAGCGAGGGCAAATCGGCGATGCTTACGGTCGAGTAGCGTTGCAGCAGGCTCGCGTGCCGGGCGAGGGGGTGACTGCTTACATACAGCCCCAGCATTTCTTTTTCCAGGGCCAGCAACTGGTTTTCGGGCCATTCCTCGACGTCGGGTTTTTGCTGGGTGATGGGCTCTTCGCTTTCGCCGGCCATAAGTTCGAGGAGCGAGGTTTGTCCGGAAGCCCGTTCGCGCTGGCTGATTTGGCCTTCGCTGAGGGCGACTTCGAGCACCTCTTCGACTTGCCTGCGGTTCCATCCGGTGCTCTCGAAGGCGCCGGCACGGTTCAGGCTTTCGATAATGCGCCGGTTCAGCGTGCGGGAATCCAGGCGCCCGCAAAAATCGAAGATGTCCTTGTAGGGTCCGTTCTCCTCGCGCTCGCGTTGAATGGCCTCGACGGGGTCGCGGCCCACATTCTTGACGGTCCCCATGCCAAAACGGATAGCGCTCCCTTCCACGTTGAATCCGTACACGCTGTAATTGACGTCTGGAGGCAGAATCTCGATGCCCATGCGGCGGCATTCTTCGACGTACTGGGCCACCTTGTCGAGGTTGCCGGATTCACTGGTAAGGAGGGCCGCCATGAATTCGACGGGATAATTGGCTTTCAGGAAGGCGGTCTGGTAAGCCACGAAGGCGTAAGCCATGCTGTGCGACTTGTTGAATCCGTACCCGGCAAACTGCTCGATTTTTCTAAACAGGGCATTGGCTGTTTCCTCGTCGATGCCGTTTTTCTTCGCGCCCTCGAGGAAGCGCTCGCGCTGCTGCTCCATGAGGTCGGCCTTCTTCTTGCCCATGGCGCGCCGGAGGATGTCGGCCTGTCCCAGCGAAAACCCCGCGACGGCCTGCACGATTTGCATGATCTGTTCCTGGTACAGGGCCACGCCGTAGGTTTCTTTCAGGGTCGGCTCGAGGAGGGGATGATCATAGACGACTTTCGAGGGATTGTGCTTCGACTCGATATATTGGTCTTTGAGCTGCATGGGCCCAGGGCGGTAGAGGGCCACCAGGGCGCAGATTTCTTCGAGGCTTTCGAGGCCGATACGTCTCGAGAGGTCACGCATGCCGGAGCTTTCCAACTGAAATACGCCCGTGGTGCGTCCTGACCGAAGGAGTTCGTACGTTGGCGCGTCGTCGGGTTCCAGCGCGTCGATGTCGATATGGATACCGCGGTTTTCTTCAATGAAGCGGACCGTGTCGTGCACGACCGTGAGCGTGCGGAGGCCGAGGAAATCCATTTTCAGCAGGCCGACTTCCTCGGCGTTCTTCATTTCGTATTGCGTGGCGACGATGTCGCTTCCTGAAGCCCGAAAGAGGGGCACGTGGTCGGTCAGAGGTTCGTCGCAAATGATGACGCCCGCCGCATGGGTGCTCAACGTTCCAATGCTGCCCTCGAGACGGCATGCCAAGTCCCAGAGTTTGCCGATTTGCGGATCGTTCTTTACAAGTTTCTTTAGTTCGGGTTCCTTTTCGATGGCGTGTTCGAGCGTAATCTTTAATTCGTCGGGAACCAGCTTGGCGATGCGGTCGACATCGCCGTAAGACATCCCCATGACGCGTCCGATGTTGCGGATGACCTGCTTGGCCAGCATTCGCCCGAAGGTGATGATCTGGCTCACGTTTTCGTGGCCGTATTTCTCGCGTACGTATTCGATGAGTTCAGGACGGCGGTTGTAACAGAAATCGAGATCGAAATCGGGCATGGATACGCGCTCGGGGTTCAGAAACCGCTCGAACAGCAGATTGTATCGGATGGGGTCGATGTTGGTAATCGTGAGGGCGTAGGCGACGAGGCTGCCGGCGCCGGAGCCGCGGCCCGGCCCGACGGGGATGTTTTTGTTGCGGGCCTCTTTGATCAGGTCCCAGACGACGAGGAAGTAGTCGACGAATCCCATTTGCTCGATGACGCTCAGTTCGTATTCGGCGCGCTCGATATGTTTCGGGCTCGGGTGTCCGTCATAGCGGTCTTTCAGCCCCTTCATCACCAGTTCGTGAAGAAACTGGTGTTTGGTCTTGCTTTCCGGCGGTACGTACTCCGGGATAAGATGTTTATGCAGGGGAACCTCGAGGTTGCACAGGTCGGCGATTTTCTCGGTGTTGGCCACGGCTTCGGGCCATTCGGCGAACACCTCGCGCATTTCCTCGGGACTACGAAAATGGAATTCCCTGGTCTGAAACCGGAAACGGTTTTCCTGGTCGAGCGTCTTGTTGGTTTGGATGCAAAGCAGCGCATCGTGGGCTTCTGCATCGTCTTTATTCAGATAATGGCAATCGTTTGTCGCGACAAGAAGCAGTCCGTGTCTCCGGGCCATATCGACCAATTGCGGATTTATCCGGCGCTGTTCGGGGAGACCATGGTCCTGCAATTCCACGAAGAAATTCTCCGGGCCGAAAATCTCGAGAGAGCGTTTGAGAGCCTCTTCGGCCTTTGCGGTCTCTTCGCGGAGTAGAAGCTGGGGAATTTCGCCGCCCAGGCAGCCGGTCGATGAGATAAGGCCCTCGGCATGCTGCTTTAACGACTCGATATCGATGCGCGGTTTGTAATGAAAGCCTTCCAGGTAGCCGATGGAACTGAGTTTGCATAGATTGCGGTAACCGGTTTCGTTTTTGCACAGAAGCAGCAAATGGGTGTACGCAGCCGCCTGGTTTTTGGCCGAGCGATCGGTGCGATGCCCCGGCGCCAGGTACAATTCGGACCCGATAATCGGTTTAATGCCACTTTTCTTGGCGGCGAGAAAAAAATCGACGACACCGAACATCGCGCCGTGGTCGGTGATGGCGCACGCCCGCATCCCGTATTCTTGGCAGCGCTCGACGAGTTGGGGAATCTTGATCGCGCCGTCGAGAACGCTATATTCCGTATGAACGTGGAGATGGCAAAAACCGGCATTCACTGAATTCGCTCCCATACCATGTTCAAGGCCGCGTCGGCCGTTTGCCGCTTGATATCGTCGCGACTGCCCGTAAATTGCATTTTGAGGACGTCACATCCTCCTTGCCATGCTACCGCGAGATACACCAGCCCCACGGGTTTTTCAGGCGTTCCACCGCCGGGACCTGCAATGCCCGTGACAGCCACCGTGATATCGGCGCCGAAGCGGTCCCGGGCGCCCTCGGCCATCTCACGGGCGACACCTTCGCTGACGGCTCCCAACGCCGCCAGGGTCTGATGTGATACGCCGAGGAGGTCCGCTTTCAGGGCGTTCGAATAGGCAACGACCCCGCCGAGGAAACAATCGGATGAGCCGGGAACGTTGGTGATGCGGTGCGCGATGAGACCGCCCGTACATGATTCGGCGGTAGCCAAGCAAAGCTCTTCACGGCACAGCACAGGTACGAGCTGCTCCTCTACGGCGTTGTGATGTGTAACCATTTCGATTCTCTAGGCTTAGGTGCGTTAACGAAATGATTGCAGGCGCGATGTGCGCCTCGACATTCCCCAGTAGCGATCATTTCATCCCCACGGTAGCATTTGGGATATGGTGGTGGCAAGCCTATTTTTTCATGAGCGTTTTTGGGCCTTTTAGGTGCCATTTCACATGCCCAATCGCGCGGTAATACAAGCAAATTTGATACAAATGCCTGAGAACCGCCGAAAAAACGTGTGTTTCGGAACACCCATCGGGTGAACTTGGGACCACAACATTGCGAAGGCTTTGGCTTTTCCAAAAACCACACCATAGCCACTCCCAATGCAGCGCCTGACCTTGTGTCAGGCGTCCAGGGTTTGAAACACCAAAATCCCCGCTGTGGCGTGGTTCCTACCGTCATTCCTGCGCAAGCAGGAATCCAGAGGGCTTGCGAAAGCCGTCCTGTGGATGCACACTGGACCCCTGCTTTCGCAGGGGTGACGGGAGGGATCGAATCCGCCTCGTTGCGGCACGCGAAACCGGGCTTTGTGGGACTGGGCTTTGTGGGACCGGCGCCCTCGCCGGTCATTATCCCGGTGTAGGTCCCCACCTGTGGCAAGACGCAAGACGGGCACGACCACGC
>JAWODE010000629.1:0-3128 GCA_046483455.1 Candidatus Hydrogenedentota bacterium
CGTGACCTCGGTGCGCTCCTCGATGTCGACGGTCAACTCGTCCTCGAAGTTGATGTGGACCTCGTCGACGTTCCGGCGGTAGACCTTGATCCGACGGCGGTCGTCTGAGAGGATGTTGTCGTGCAGTTCCAGCAGGTCGTGTTCGGTCAACTCGTCGATGCGGCGGTACCCGCGCTGGTCCGCCATCACGACTTCCTCGGCCCAGCGCATGGCCGCCCCGCGATAGGCTTTCTCACCAAAAATCTCGTATCCGCCCAGCAGGGTGCGCATGCCCCGGTTTCCGATGAAACGATTGCCGTGCAAGCGGCCGTGCTCGTTAAAATAGGTCCACAGAAAATCGCAAACGGTCTTGAGCGCGGCGGTGGTGTCCAGCGAGAACCGGAGATTGCCGAACAAGGCATGGCGCGGCACGCCGTCTACTTTAGCTTGCAGAACGAAGTCCTGCCAATCGAATTCATCAAGCGCCAAGGAATCGAATCGGACCTCCACAGTTTCCTCTTCAAGGCGCGGCGGCACCGCGGCTTCACGGGCGCCGAGGTTGCGGCTCACGCCTTCACTTGTGAGCGATACCTCCACACTCGCGTGCCGCTCTGAAGTCGACAGGTTGCGCAGTGTCAGTACAGGCGTCATCATCGCCCGTCCCTCGACTGCCGCAAACCGGGGCGTCATGCGACAGAAAACCACCCCCTTGCGAATCATGTTCGCCGTGTACACAAATGCATCGCGAAGAATCGGCGTCCCAGACAAATCACTCGACTCGACCGTGAAAAACGCCCACGAGCTGCCTGCATAGGGCCCCTCGCCGTGCGGCGCCAACGCACCCACAACCACGTCCCCGTCCAACGTAAGCAACGGTAGAAACGGCCCCGCCGAGGCTTCGGCCAACGCATCCGCCAGCGAATTGCCGCTCGAGCGCCTGAATGCAGTCGGTCGAAGTGCCGTGCCTGTCCACCGACCCTCCTGTGCGCTTCCACCAAACGGCAGCGAAGCGACCCCGGCGGCCATAAGCGAACCAACCGCGCGCCGGCTTTCATCAGCCAAGGATATCCGGGGTAAACGTTGCTCGTCGGCCGCGGGTTTGCCAAACCACCGCTTGACCGAACATCCGGGCCGCGCAAACCGGGGTGTTGACTGCACTGTGGCGCCGTCCATCGCCGCTTCTTCGAACCGCATATTGCGCAACGCGAACGCATGGTCCCCCGGCCCAACCATCGCCGCGGTAAACCCGAACGCGAGGACGCGCACCTCCCCCGGCCGGCAATAATCGTCTGGGCCGCTACGGTTCGGGCTGTTGTACGAGACAAAATCCGCCAAATGGATGCGGTGTTCTTTCCAGTCGCTGCTCAAAGGCACGATATACTTCCACCTGGAGCCGTCCCGTGCCGTTAACTCCGCACAAAGACGCGGCACAGCGCCGGCATCGCGGGCTTCAAAACATAGGACCGCGTTGTCGAAGGGGACTTCCGGCGGTGTCGTGCCGATGTAGCCGTATCCCGAGAAGTCGCTCACCGCGACACGTGCCTGCGCGCCGTCCTCGACAGACTCCATCTGAAACTCGACCCCCGCAGCGGCATGACCTTTCTTCCAGGACGGCGTCAGCGGAACCACCACACCCTTCGAAGTCGCGGCAGTAATGCGGTGCACGGTTGCGCCGTTCGCCAATACCGGCTTGGTGAACGGCGCGCCCCCGAGCGTTATCATCGAGCCGCCCTTCCGCAGAAATGCATCCAGACTTTTCGCGGACGCCGCCGGATACAACCCGCCGTAGGGCAAGACCACCAGTAAAGCGTTCGCCTGGGCCAGAACACCAGCCTCGAAAGCGGCCGTATCGACCGTCCGCACGGAGTAACCGGCATCCGTCAACGCTTTGGTGATTCCCCCGGGCACGCAGCCCGCCAGCGCCTCCGCACCGGCGTCTTCCCAGAGCACCGCCACGGGCGGGCCGGTCTGCTCCCCGCCGGCGAGAGTTCCAACCAGAAGCCAGACCCCGAAGCACGCCAAAATAAGCCGCGTGAACACGCGCCCTGTTCTCATGATTTATCTTCCCCTTGTTCCACTTCCGTCATTCTACCAGTCGCCACGCACGGATTCCGCCACCCTGCTTACCGGGGCAATTGTTTTGCCCATAAAGCATGCGCATTATCTCGCCAGCAGCCAATCATGGCCGAGACGGCCATGTTACGAGTTGGCCCGCCGCGGCATGCTCTCCCAAGCATGCACTTTTCCGACTGTCAGGCCTTAATGTTGTCCCGCGCCATTGGCGATGGAAAAGGCCGATACCGGCTAGTGCGGGCGTTTGCGTCTCCCTGCGTTCCATGCTATCTTGAGCCCCGCACACGCACAGATTTGTGCATGCGGGCCGAGTGCATACACGTGCAGGAAAGCGAGGCAAACCGATGAAGCTCAAAGATCTAATGGATGAGGCAGAGTCTCTGCCGGTGGAAGAGCGAGCTATGGTGGCCGACTCGCTACTACGCACTCTGAATGCTCCCGAGGCAGAGATCGACAAGAAGTGGGCAGCAATTGCTCGCAGGCGCCTGGAAGAAATCCGCTCAGGTGATGCCGAAACCGTTCCGGGTGACCAGACCTTCGAGAAGATTTCCAGAAAGTTTGAAGGATGAATTTCCGCTTTCATCCGGATGCGGAAGCAGAGTTCCTGGATGCAATCCAATACTACGAAGACGTAGAGCCCGGTCTTGGGCTGGATCTCGCAGTGGAAGTATATGCGGCGATCCAGCGCGCCGTTGCATATCCGAAAGCTTGGGTGGAATTTGATAGGGAAATCCGGCGATCTTTGGTGCGCCGATTTCCTTACGGTGTTCTTTACACGGAGACAGATGACGCCATCTTCATTCTTGCGGTAATGCATTTGCATCGTAATCCTGAAACCTGGGAAAGACGCGTGTAACTACCCGGCAACCCGCCCCCCGAGTGACCCCGGCCTGCCGAACTTTTCGGGTTGCTGGGTCATCACTGGGGATCGATGCCGAAAAGAGTCTCTCTGCCGGGATCGAAAGCTTACCCTGTGGGTTGGAGGAAAAACCACGCCACCGCATGCAATCGATCGGCCTGGTTGGTACGATCCGTCCGATCGGTCGGATTCGGAAAGAAGTCCGTTTCTGGAATCG
>JAWODE010000683.1:0-4136 GCA_046483455.1 Candidatus Hydrogenedentota bacterium
ACGGGGTTTTGTAATATCTCCGTACCCCGCTTTTTATAGGCCATATTCAAAAACCCGGAATCACTGAGACACGCGGCGGTCTTGACCGTGGTCAAAGGCCGTGCTAATGTCACGTTAGTGTGAGGTTGTCGGGCAGGTTGAAGGGCGTTTGGGTCACGGTGCTACGATACGTTAATTTGCCTTGGTGACTGTAGAAAGATGGGGGGCGAGCTCAGGTGGGTTCATCTCGAGTCCTTGTTCTGTTAGAGCGGAAATTATGAAGCTAAAATCCCACGTTTCGAGACTTTTGTCTGAACGGCAGCGAAAATTTGCGCGAAAAACTGTCCGGCAGGGAGCGTTTTTGGTCGGTCGTTTGTCTGTGCATCGTCGACCTGGTGTGGTTCTGATGTTACATATTGGTCGTTGCGGAAGCACCGTTCTGGCGAACATGTTAGAGCAGCATCGGGGCATCCGCTGGGATGGGCAAATTTACCGATACCAAGCGCCAGAGAATATGGTCAATGGCGCTAATATAGAGTCATGGACCAAGCGGCAGTTTTCAATTGCGGGCGGGAGGTACTACGGATTTGAATATAAAATTCTGCCCGATCAGAATTCGGCGAAGTTGGGAATTGATTTGCTGCAGTTTCTGGCCATCTGTCGAAAAATAGGCGTAACTCACTATCTTATTCTTAGAAGGTCTAACACCCTTCGCCATATCGTTTCGAACTACGCAAGTATTGCAAGGGGCCTTTGGCATGCTGAGCAGGGCAAAAAAGCAGTTGCGAAGTCATTTCAGCTGGACCTTGACCACATTACGACTGAGCAATCCGCCGGCTTGCCCATTCTCTCGTACCTTGAAAACGTAGACGCTACGTATGATGCCGTGAGTGACTTTCTTAAGAATGAAAAAGTACTCCACATTAATTACGAAACAGATATTAACGCCTCGGGTCCCGATGTGGCTTTCCGGAAGGTCTGCGACTTTCTTCACCTTCCTTCGGTACAGGTGGAAGTGAAAAATCAGAGACTGAATCCTTATAAAATGGAAGAGATCGTGGAAAACTGGGGGGAGGTCAAAGATGTTTTGTCCGGTACCAAATACGAGTGGATGTTAGAATGAAAGAAGTAAGAAAAACCAGAGATAGTTAAGTTGAGCCGAATTCGAGGATAACGGAGTGGGGATCGCCCGGCCATTGAAGAGCTTGTGTAACTATCGGGTTTCGTCATGAAGGAAATCGTTAAGGCGGTCGCATACAAGCTTGGTTTTGAGATCGGGCGATTACCAAATCCTGAAAAGGTGCGATCGGCTCGCCCAACCCGAACGAAGGGGATGATTCTGGAATTCATCGGTACCATGGGCGTTGGAAAGAGTCATCTCTACCATTTGACTCTTGGAATCTCTCGTGGCTGGTTTTTTCAACAGCATCTCCGGGGAATTACCCAGGAATCCAATCGGTGGTGCTCGATTCTCGATGTTCATGAAAAGCTTTTGACGGCACGCATTGAGAGGATTCGGGCAAGCTCGGCCGACATTTGGCAGCAGGCCACGTATATGCACGATATTTCTCAGGTTATAAAAGAGAGTCTGCTGTTGAGTACTCTGGAATTTCCACGAGGATTTGCACTGGCAGAGGGGTTATTCAAGCACTGCGCAAGAGAACTGTTGGAGCTGGATATCGAAGAAACCGCGCCGCTGTGGCAGGAACGCGCATTTATTTATGTACGGGCGAAGGACCCGATCACGGCGATGCAAAGGTACAAGCAACGGGTAGACTGGCTGCGTTCCCTAGGCATATATCAACACCCCGAAGCGGATGAGCAAATACTAAAGAGAATAGAAGCCGATAATGAAATCAATGATCGCCTCATTGACGTCGCTGTTGAGCTAAAGAGGCCCGTGCTAGTGGTTTTTGCGGAGGATGACATCGAGGAAAGTGTTAAGCGGATTGCAGATTTTGAGAGGCATCTGTTGTCAGTTCGGTGAATTAATAATTGCGCTCACGTTAGTACTCGTACGAATATGTCCCCATAGCCACAATGGGAGCTTTCCGGTGCTGGAATCTTATCAGGGAATACTTCCAAGAACGAGTCCTTTGACATCCACGCTGGATAGAGCCATTTCAGGTCCTCAGCAGGTGTAGCATTTATCAATAGCTCACCGAACGTCGCCAAGTACTCGATGCAATCGAATGCTCCGCCTGGGTCCCTGATTTTATCTCGATGATATTCGAAAGAGACCAGGGGAATGGGTTGGGTAAGGCCTTTAAGAATTTCATGCTCGTAGCCTTCGGCATCCATTTTTATGTAATCAGGAATGCCGTGTTCTCTGATCATTTCATCCAAGGTTAATACCCGTACTTGAATAACCGATTTCAAATTCTTGCTCCATCCCGGAACGAGGCTGGAGGAACCTGGCCGCGAACTTATATAGAGCGGTTGAGTGCCCTTTTTAGGGCCGAGAGCGGTCTGAATTACAGTAAGTCTTTTTGTGTTTCCGCAGCGTAATTCGAGTTCCTCTCGACAATGCGGTTGCGGTTCAAAGGCAACAACCCTGGCGCATAATTTCAAGAATACCCGTGTCTTGTCCCCTACCTTGGCTCCCACATCAAAAACCAGCGCATTCTTAGTCAGTAGCGAGCGGTAGAATTTGAGGTCGTTTTTCTCTGTCTGCAATTCTTCCCGGTACAAGGTGCGGCGAAAGAGCCATCGAGCTTGCCTGTATATCCCCAGGTGGCGTGTGAGGTCTCCCAAAAGCTTGTATCTCATTGAGATTTTCCTTGTTCCCCCGGGCAGGGCTTACAGTAAAAGTCCTGGGTAGCCGAAAAAGGCCTGATATACTTGAGAAAACAACGAGGCTGTTTTCCCCAGACGGCACCCCTTCCCGACCAAAGTGTAGCATGCATGCGCCTCATTGAAGCAATCTCCAGGCGTTTCTCTGTAAGTGCAATTTGAGGCCACGCCCCGGTTGTCCATGCCTGTTTTCTCGGCAGCGTTGGCGCTGAAAGTGGTCGGAAATCGTAATAGGCTGGACAGTGTACCGCTCCGCGAGGGCGTGGTAATCTATGTTGACAAGGACAGGTCAAAGATTGCGCCATTTCCACAGGCGAAAAGGACGGTATGCGATGCGATACGGAACGGGGGTAAAGAGGCTTGTTGCTGTAGTCGTTCTGCTTGGTGTAGGGCTGGCCTCGAGGGGCCTCGAGGTGAATTGGTGGGTTTCATCGGAAGACATGCGACATACGCTTTCGGAAAAGCCGGCCCTCGCGTTTGCGGCCGAGCGGCTCGAACCGGATATCCGCATCGACGATACGGTCCGCTACCAAACCATTCTGGGCTTGGGTTCTTCCCTCGAGCATTCCACCTGCTACAACATCAGCCTCTTGCCTCCGGAAGAACAGGAACTGGCTGTCGAGCGCATTGTCAGTCCTGAAAACGGGATCGGCATGAACCTGATGCGCATCTGTATCGGGCCTCCGGACTTCACGGCATCGCCGTGGTACACCTATGCCGACGTGCCGGGCGACATGGAACTCGAACACTTTTCGATCGAGAAGGACCGCGCGTACGTGCTCCCGATTCTTAAGATGGCACTCGAGAAAAACCCCGATTTACTTTTTTTCGCGTCGCCGTGGAGCCCACCCGGCTGGATGACCACAAACGGTAAGATCGGAGGCGGTCGGTTCGACCCCAAGTATTACGGGGTTTACGCGCGGTATTTGGCCAAATTCATCAAGGCCTACGAGGCCGAAGGCATTCCCATCTACGCCCTCACGCTCCAGAACGAACCCGACTACAATCCACCCACTTATCCAACCTGCCGGTGGTCGCCTCAGCAGCAGGCCGAGTTCGTGGCCGAGCACGTTGGTCCCGAATTCGCGCGGCAGGACATCGACGTCAAGATTTGGTGCTGGGACCACAACTTCGAACCGCTGGGGTGGCCGAAGAACGTGCTGAATGACCCCAAGGCGGCCCAGTATCTCGATGGCACGGGCTTTCATCACTACGAAGGTGGACCCGAGTCGATGACGCGCCTGCACGACATGTTTCCGTCGAGGTATATCTATTTCACTGAAGGTTCCACCTTCGGCACCCCCGGCGCCATTGCCATCATCGGCATCCTGCGCAACTGGGCTCGAACGTACAACGCATGGTTG
>JAWODE010000738.1:0-5597 GCA_046483455.1 Candidatus Hydrogenedentota bacterium
CCGGGGTGGTGTCACGCGTTCCGCGTAGCTTGCCCGCCTCAGGACGGCACAGAAGGCCAGGTTCGCATCGTCATTCCTGCGCAGGCAGGAATCCAGGAGGCTTGCGGGCGAAGCGGTGCAATTGATGTGGGACCGCGCGGGACCGCGCGGTCATGATGCCAGTGTGGGAGTAGGGCCCCGGCGAGTCGGAGGACCTGTGCGCGGTCCCCACCGTCATTCCTGCGTACGCAGGAATCCAGGGGGTCTTGAGGCAGGCGCGATGAAGAATGACCTTCGTTCGTCGGGCAAAAGCGGTCCAGCCAAGCGGGTGCTTACGGCGTGCGTCGTTAGGCAGGGGCACGCAGACTGGACCCCTGCTTTCGCAGAGGTGACGGGAGGGGGACAACGGCGAAGCCGTGCGAGGGGCAGGCTTGATGAAGGGACTTTTCCCTTTGATTGCCTCCGCCGCGCGGATGTGGTTGAATACGGGACAACCCGGCATCAAAAAGGAGCAAGGGCGGTTCATGTTTCGTATACATCCCGGCGGCAGATCCAAGCCTTCCATTCATTTCTCCGGCATTGGCGGCACGGCCATGGTGGCAGGAGCGCGGCTGGCCATCGAAGCGGGCTGGGACGTCCGAGGTAGCGACAGCCCCCTCTATCCGCCGACCTCGTACATGGTCGAAGCGCTGGGTGTGCCCGTGGCTGTCGGATATGACGCCGCAAACCTCGACTGGAGCCCGGACTGCATCATCCTGGGCAACGCCTTGAGCCGGGGCAATCCGGAAGTCGAAGCAGCCCTCACGCACAAACTCCACTATGTCAGTCTCCCGGAATGGTTGAAAGATGCCGTGTTGCGGACGCGTCGGCCTGTTGTGATCGCGGGCACCCACGGGAAAACCACAACCACCGCACTGGCGGCCTATCTACTCGACGTCTCGGGCACGGAGCCGGGCTTTTTGATTGGAGGCCAACCCCTGAACTTCCCTCATTCCGCACGATTGGGCCAGGAACAGGCGCCCTTTGTTATCGAAGGCGATGAGTACGACACCGCTTTCTTCGACAAGCGCGCGAAATTTTTCCATTACCTCCCGGAAATCGCGGTAGTTACCTCTATCGAGTTCGATCATGCCGATATTTACGCCGGTCTCGAGGAAATCATCCGCGCATTCCGGCGGATGCTGCGTCAAATTCCTCGAGACGGCCGTCTGATTGTCTGTGCCGACGATCCCAATGCTCTGGCACTTCGCGAACACGCTTTTTGTCCGGTCGAATCGTACGGCTTCGATGTAGCGGCCGACTGGCGGGGCGAACTGGCATCGTTTCCCGGCATTCCCGACGGCTGCGTCGGATTACGGGTCTATCGCGACGGAGGCCCATGGGGCGATGTGGCCGTACCGATGGCGGGACTCCACAACCTGCGCAACGCTCTCGCCGCCATCGCTGTTGGCGCGGCATTCGGAATGTCGGCCGATGAAATCGCGCACGCCATGCCGGAATTTCGCGGCGTGAAGCGTCGCATGGAAGTGTTTCTCGAAGCACACGGCATCACCTTTGTCGACGATTTTGCCCACCACCCCACAGCAATCCGCGAGACCATCGCCGCGGCGCGACAACGCTGGCCCCAACGGAGACTTCACGTGCTCTTCGAACCGCGCTCCAACACCACCGTAACCAACCGGTTCCAGGGAGAGATGAACGCGGCATTCCGAGAAGCCGACGCCGTCTGGTTAGGGCCCATCCACCGCGCTGAGAGCATCCCCGAAGCGGAGCGCCTCGATCGCGCGGGCATGGTGCGCACACTGGAACGCCAGGGCATATCCGCGGCATTTGCCGATGATGTCGCGGATATCGTAACTAGCCTCGAAACGTCCCTCGGCGATGGCGACATCGTGCTCATTCTGAGCAACGGGGCCTTCGGCGGCATTTATCAGCGGCTAAAGGAGCGGTACAAGGAGTAGGCCTTCTTGCTACGGCAAAACCTCGGGGAAACCCCGAGCGTGGGCTCAGCGTTGATGCACTGCCGGGCTAAGTCCTTAAATGCATGAAGATTAGATAAGATGAGTCGAAGAACTGAAAAGCATTTATGAAAAAGTTCTTCAAATGCTACTAATCACAGTTTCTATATGATAGAGTTTCGTGGAATTAACGGCTTCTTCGAAATTCATTAGGTTCGGGCGGTACTTGCCCACAATGTCGGGAGGAATTAATTTATGTCGCGGGAACGCCGGATACGACCATTATTCTTGGCAGTTTTTGTGCTTGCGCTCGTCGCAGCATCCATCGCGGGCGTCTATTTGCTCATGCCGCAAGAAGGTCTCATGGTGCCTCCTCCAGAAGTACCGGAACCCGTATACAAACCGAAGCCCGAGCCCGACCCCGTGCCGCACGACCAGCTCTTGACCCGAGGTACGGCGCTTTACTCCCAATTTTACGAAGAATTGGTCATTCGACATTTCTTCGAAGACCGCAAGGGTGGGGTCTTCGTAGATGTTGGTTGTGCATGGCCTATCAAGAACAGCACTACGTTTTATCTCGAGCACCATCTAGACTGGACCGGTATCGCCATTGACGCACAAGAATCTTTTCGGGAGTTGTGGGAAGCCGACCGCCCCAATACGAAGTTCTTTTCGTATGCCGTCACGGACCAGGATGGAGAACGGGTTACCTTCTATCTGGCGCCCGTCAAAGGCGTGTCGTCGCTGTCGCCCGACCACATTCAACGGTGGAGGGGAGGAAAACCGGAGAAAACCGAAGTCGAGACCATCACCCTCGATACACTTCTAGACGACAACGGCATTTCCCGGTTTGATTTTCTTTCGATGGATATAGAAGGCGCGGAGCTATTGGCCCTCGAGGGTTTTGACATCGAGCGGTTTCAGCCCTCACTCGTCTGCATCGAAGCCGTGAATGTTGAGGACCGGGACAAACTGCTTGAATACTTCTTGATCCACGGCTACAAACGAATAGAGCGATACCTCGAATTCGATAAAATCAATTGGTACTTCACGCCCGATGAAGAAACCGCCGAGGAGGAAACGGCGGAAATTACAGAAGAGGGCCCCTAACCAAGGACTTGCGGGGCAAAGCATCAGCCCGCTCACAAACAGAGCAGCCAACGTTCCCGTCGCAAGATTGTTTTGCAGATAAAAACCCGAGGGCTTAATCGCTTCTCAACGGAGAAAGGAATTACTTGATGTCCAAGGAACGTGGGATACGGCCATTATTCCTGACTGTACTTGTGTTGGCGCTTATTGCCGGGTCTATCGCGGCTGTCTATCTGCTCATGCCGCGGGGAAATACAGCCGTGCCCGCTCCTACAATGCCGGAAAGGAAGGCCGTTCCTCCCGAGAAATTGCTCACCGAGGGGAAAAAACTATATTCGCAATTCGACGAAGAACTGGTCATCCGGCATTTTTTCAAAGACCGTCAAGGCGGTGTGTTCATCGACGTGGGATGTGCGTGGCCAATCCATTGTAGCACCACCTACTATCTTGAAAAGCATCTTGGCTGGACCGGTATAGGTATCGACGCCCAGGAATTCTATCGAGAAGCCTGGGAAGCAAACCGCCCCAATTCTAAATTCTTCGCCTATGCGGTAACGGACCACGCTGGAGACCGAATGACGTTTTATACGCCGCCGAACGCCGGCAGAGGACTAGCGTCCCTTTCGCGCGAATATCTTGAAAAATGGGACGTAACAGAGCCCATCGAGACGGAGGTGGAAACCATCACACTGAACAAACTCTTGGAAGACAACGGTATTTCCAATTTTGACTTTCTTTCAATGGACATAGAAGGGGCAGAAGTTGACGCGCTCAAGGGATTTGATATCGAGCGGTTTCGTCCGTCGTTGTGCTGTGTCGAAATCCAAAAGGAAAACGTGGACGTTGTACACAAGTATTTTGCCGATCACGGCTACACATGTTTGAAACACTATCGGAAATACGACAAGGTTAATTGGTATTTCGCGCCCGCTGAAGAAGCCCCTCCTGACGATACGGCGGCAACGAGCGAAGAAACGCCATAACCATCGCATAAAGGAATGAAGCATGAGTAGACAAAAGGGGGGAGCAATAATCGCGTTGTTGGTGACGATGGCTTTCGCCTGTAACTATGGGGCGGCGCAAGCTCCAGGTAGTTCTTCGGCCCCCCCTGCCTTCGAAGACCGCCACACCGATAACAAACGGGAAAATAACCCTGGTGCACGTGGAGAAGCTCCGGGCGATACGTTTTTCCAGAGCATGCCACAGGCAAAAGACGCAGCCGAAAAGCAAATCCTCGATGTCTTGGCCAAAATGGCCGCATCGGGGCGGCGCATGCAAAGCGTTCCCATGGATGACGGACGTTTTCTCCGGGTGCTTGCTGAATCCACCAACGCGCAGCATATTGTCGAGATCGGCACATCGCAGGGTTTCTCAGCACTGTGGTTCTGCCTGGCACTCCGAAAAACCGGTGGCAAACTGACCACCTTCGAGATCAATTCCGAGCGCGCAGACTTGGCCAACGCCAACTTTGAACGCGCGGGAGTATCCGATATCGCTACGGTGGTCCTGGGCAATGCCCACGAAGAAGTAACGAAGCTTGAAGCCCCGATCGATATCCTTTTTTTGGATGCCGATAAGCGGGGCTACCTCGACTACTTGAACAAACTGTTGCCCCAAATCCGCCCCGGGGGATTGATAGTCGCTCACAACATTACGCCGGCCCTGGCGGACCCGGCCTTCGTGGCTGCCATCACGGAGAATCCGGAATTGGAAAGCCTGCTGGTGAACCTCGAGGCGGGCGGAATAAGCATTACATTGAAAAAGCGGTAATATGCAACCAAAACGCGCACTGTCCTTATTCGATTCCACATCCATCATTGTGGGTATTATCGTGGGCGCGGGAATCTTTGAAACCGCGCCGACGATTGCCGCCGCCATGGGCGCCCCCGCCGGCATTCTGGGCATCTGGCTCGTTGGAGGCCTCATTGCCCTGGCGGGAGCGCTGTGTTACGCCGAGTTGGCCACCGCGTACCCGCATCAAGGCGGCGACTACATCTACTTGAACCGCGCCTACGGTTCCTGGGCGGGGTACCTGTTCGGATGGTCGCAATTGGCCATCATTCGTCCGGGCGACATTGCACTGATGGCGTTCATCTTCGCGCGCTATGCCCAAACACTCTACGCTCCTTTTTCGCGGAGCGCCCTACTCTACGCGGTAGCGGCCGTAGTAGCACTCACCGCGATAAACGTGCTGGGGGTGCAGGAAGGCAAATGGACTCAGAATCTTTTGACCGTCGCGAAAGCAACGGGCCTTTTGCTGATCGTTGCGGCGGCGCTGTTGGGTGCAAGCCATCAAACCGGGGCCGGTCAAGGAAGCACAATGACGCTGGGCGGCGTAAAACTCGCCCTGATCCTTGTCATGTTCACCTTTGGAGGCTGGAACGAAATGGCCTACGTTTCGGCCGAGGTGAAACGGCCCGAGAAAAATATTGTCCGCGCCCTGGTACTGGGTACCGCGGCGGTGACCCTGCTTTATGTGGCTGTCAACGGCGCCTATCTGTCGGTGCTCGGGGCGGAAGGCATGGCGGCGTCTTCCGCGGTGGCCGCGGATACAGTGGCGCCCGTATTGCC
>JAWODE010000048.1:0-4145 GCA_046483455.1 Candidatus Hydrogenedentota bacterium
GCGTTTACTCGAGCTGCTCCGCAAGTATCCGAATCTACTGGGCGACTTGTCGGCGGGAAGCGGGTTCGGAGCGATCAGCCGCGACCCCGAATTCGGGTATGGGTTTATGGAAGAGTTTCAGGACCGCTTGTTCTTCGGAACCGATATCGCCAATACGCCCCAGGAACTGCCTATCGTCCCCTATTTCGAAAAACTGAAAAAAGAACTCCTGATCTCGGAAGAAGCATACGAAAAAATCACGTGGAAAAACGCGAGTCGGTTGCTGGGACTGGGGTTGGAGTAGCAGCCGCACGGCGGAAAGGCTGACCATGCAACATCTAACCACGGTACAGAAGTGGGGAAGTTGGGGATTTCCAATACTTCTGACGTTTGCTTTGGTCTCAGGGTTCGAGGCGTCAGGAGCGGAACAAGATGTTCTCGCCGGCTCGTGGAATGTGGAACGGTCCATCCCCCACCCCTTTCCAGGCCATCCGGGAAATGTATTTCTTGCGCAAGAAACGGTTGTTATTGATAGCCGCCCGGAAGGCATATGGACCCGTTTTCGCGTACTCGACGATGGCGGCGAAACGATTGTTGAAGGCGCATATTCTCCGGACGAAAAGAGTCTTTCTCTCGGTGAACTGCCTGTGGGATGGTATCGCATCGAATTCAGCAATGAGAATGGCGAGGTTGAGGCCTCGACCACCGCCGCGGTGCTTGCGCCCTTGCCGGCGCCGGTGCCGCCGGATTCGCCGGTTTGCCTTGATACGGCGATGGCCTGGTTCGCCAGAAACAACGTCGAGAAGCAACGGAATTTCGCGTCGCTGGCGGCGCTTGCGGGCGTGAATTGGAGCCGCGACCGAATGAACTGGGGTGACATGCAGACCGCGCAGGAGATTTATGCGGACCCGGGCTGCAACTACGATTCGTCAGCCTATGCCGCCGCCGGGCAAGGGCTTAACGTGCTACAGGTGTTTCATCGCACGCCATCATGGATAGTACAGCCCGAGCTGGATGGCGAGGAACCCGGCAAACGGTTCCCGCGGGACCTGCGCGACCTCTACCGTTTCTGCAAGGCTATGGCCGTGCGATACAAAGGCTGGGTGCAAGCGTGGGAACCCTGGAACGAAGCGAACATTAACGGATTCGGCGGGCACCTCATCAATGAAATGTGCTCGCTGCAAAAAGCAGCCTATTGGGCACTCAAGTCCGGGGACCCTGAGGTCATCGTCTGTTGGAACGTGTTCGCCGGTAGCGGCGGCCGCTTTCATACCGAAGGCGTTCTCAAAAACGAGACTTGGCCCTATTACGAAACGTACAACATTCACACGTACAATGCCCCCGCGGCCTATCTGGAGTCGTTCGCGGGTCCCCGTGAAGCCACGTGCGGCAAACCCATCTGGCTCACTGAATGCGGCATCCGTCTGCATACCGAGGATGCGCCTCCCTGGGGCGACCTGCCCCTGGAAGACGAGATTCGCCAAGCCGAGTTCATTGCGCAGTCCTACGCGAGCAGTCTGTACGCCGGGGTGGACCGGCATTTCTTCTTTATCCTCGGCAACTACATCGAGCGGGGTATCCAGTTCGGGGTGTTACGCCACGACCTGACGCCCAGGCCGGGCTATGTCGCGCTGGCAGCCGTCGGACGTATGCTTGCCGGCGCGGAACCTCTCGGCCGGCGCTTGTTGGACAAAGAGGCGGCCGCGTGGGCGTACGCATTTCGTGCAAAGCATGGACAGGGTCCCGTCGATCTGGTGATTGCCTGGGCAGAGAAGCCCTTCGCGTGGCAACTGCCTTTCAAGGTCAAGCGGGCATATGACTACCTGGGCCGGGAGATTACGGGGGAAAAATCCGCGCCGCTGACCTCAAAACCCGTCTTCCTCGTAACGCCCGAAAACGGTTTGGCAGGACTCGAGGTCGAACCGCCGCCTCCGATTTCTCCTCCGCGCCAAGGGACGCCTTGTCCCGTGGTACTCCAAGTCGAACTGCCCGTCGAGACGGTGCGACTCGGCCCCCAAGCGTACGAACTGCCCGCGGGAACGGACATCAAGGTCCCTATTTGGGTGTACAACTTCGGTGAAACTGGCGTGTCCGGAGCTCTCACCGTCGAAAAGGCGCCCCGGGATTGGCAAACCCAACTCTCGGGAGAAACAATAGAAATCGCCGCGATGGAACGGCGCAAGGTACCGCTGGACGTGCGCATGCCCACCAACGGAGACGCCATGCTGTACGGCGATTGGCTGCACGTGCACGGGGATTTCGGCGCCGATGGGAAGCCCGTGGTGGCGTTTCGTCTTATCGGCGACCGCGAAACCATCGAGCCAACAGGGGTGACTTCCATCCCGGGCGCACGGGACTCCGCGCGGTGGGCGGATAACGCCGTTGGCGATGCCACCTTGACCCATCGGGCCACTGAAGATGGCACCATCGCATTCTCGGTCACGTTCGGCGAGATGGACCCCTGGGCATATCCGCGATTGAACCTCGATCCTGGGGAACGGCCCGCCGCGTCCGATACTGGCATTGCGCTCGGCGTAAATCTACTCGATGGCGAGGGGACAATGCGCGTGCAGTTCGTCGAGGATACCGGCGCGGCCTATGTGGCTACATTGCCGCCTTCGTACAAAGCCCCCGGCTGGCATCGTGTCTCCGTCTTGTTTAGAGATGCCCGTTGGGGAGCGCATTCGCGGCCTGACCCCGACGAGAAGCTCCAACCCGAACGCATCGTTCGTGTGCTGGTAGGCATTAACGCGCAACGGAACACAAAGGTGCGGTTCGCCGTTCGAGACCTCGCGTGGGTACGGTATTGAGCCGTTCCGCGGCTCAAATGATTGCAACCGCTTTTTATAGCTCTCGAAATGCGCTACACTGGGGCCTTTCCTGGGTTCCGAACACCGAGAAGAGTAAGGGGAGTCTACATGTATCGCTACGTCTTTATGGTGCTTTTAGGACTGGCCGCTGCATCCGCGGTTTTGGCCGATACGCACTCCGTACCGCTGGTAAATCCGGGTTTTGACGAAGGACTGACCGGGTGGGACCACACCATCGTGTCCGCACCCGCGAAAGCGGGCATTGGGGAAGGCCCCTATGGTCCGTGTTTGTACGTGCTGGGCGAAGAAGGCAGCCGCACCAAAATCATGCAGCGCATTTCCGTCGAACCAGACCGGTGGTACCGGGTCACGTTCCGCTATCGCGCCGCGCCCAACGGGTCCGGCGGGGGCTGTCTCGGCAATTTCCGTGTCAACGTGTGGGACCAGAAAGGGAAATTCGTCGACTATCCCGGCGGGATGCCGCTCTTCGATACGTTTGATGAATGGGAAACCGCTGAAACCACCTTCAAAGCCCCGTTGTGCACGGGCGATATCGGGCTGGAGTTCAACGCCTCGGGCGCATGCGACGTGCGCATTGACGACGTCGCTGTGTTTAAGGCTGAGCCGCTTTCATCCGGCCCCAATACCTGGAGCCGTTATGTAGTCGAGCGTTCTGAGCCGCAGTGGTTTTCCTCGTGGGAATACCTTAACCAGGCCGCTCACTTCCGCAAAATGGCGATGAAATACGGCTGGCGTTACGTCTATCGCGAACAGTTCGAGGGATTGTTCGAAAGCCGCACCACGCCCCTGTGGAGAGGCGATGAGGTGTACCGCCTATACGCCGAGATGGGCATCCCGGCCTGCGTGTATCTGCATTACCCGGCCTTGGCTAAGTACCAGGCCTTCTACGACTCGAAACCCCCGACCGATGTACCCAGGTTCATCGATCCCGCCTGGCACGACGCGTACGTCCAAGCCTGTGAAGATGCTTGCGTAGCATATGGAGACCGTCCGGGCATCGCCTATTTCTTCGTCGTCGACGAGGCTTTCAAGCAGTACCGCGACGCAATTATCCCGAAAGCCGAACGGGAATCCCCGTTTTGGGATGCTCTTGATGCCGAAGTGCGCGAGCGCTTTGGCGAGGGAACCTACGGACTGCCCGACGACAAAAACGACCCGAATCCCTCCAAGTGGATCGCATACTGTTCGTGGGCAGCCGACGACCTCGCGGGCACGTTTGCGCGGCTCCGGGCCGTTATTGACGCTTCGGGCTGTGGCGCGAAGCTCCTGGGGCCCGACGAGTTTTCGACCCTCGTTCCGCTACATTGGTGCGATCTGGCCCCCTCGGTGGACGTG
>JAWODE010000053.1:0-8607 GCA_046483455.1 Candidatus Hydrogenedentota bacterium
GCTTTTTTGCATGGCGATGCGGAAGGCGGCGGTGGATGTTTTGCCCGTCTCGACGGGGGTCAGAATGCCCTGTAGCCGTTTGTTCCGATCGCTCACGGCGCCACCCCAGGCATACGTACTGCTCAAGGACGGAGAGGGCATGCCGAAGACCTCGAGGTTTCGCGATAACCATGGTTCGAGAAATGCACGGACGTCATCAGGCGAGGCGGCGTCGGGTGCTTCGAGGATATAGGCGGCGCTGGGTGGTAAGCTCGCGGTCAGGTCGGGAGTCTTTGGGCGCGGTCCTCGAAACATGTCGGAAATCACCAGCAGGCGGACATCCGGGGCGGTCCGCCGCGCGAGTTTGTCGAGGGCATGGATGGATTGAGCTTTCGCTGCTTCCTGTGGGGAATCGATAGTTTCAAGCCGGGGGTCATTGAAAGCGCCGCGCGGCCAATCGTGCTTTGCGGCGATGAATCGCGGCTTCAACTCGCGGGTGATGGTCTCGAGGATGCCCAGCCAGGCTTGTTCAGTGGCTTTTTCGACGGGGAAGCAATCGGTAGTGCCGGGGGGGACATACGCATACGTTATGGTGACTTCGCCCCCGTCAGGGATGGCGGCTCCGATGTTTCGGCGGATGAGCCATGGCGTGTTTGTGTTTTCGTAAGGATAAGCGAAATCGCCGCGGTCAATGGCGTAGTCGTCTCCTTCGCGATAAGTCTTTGTAGAGCCCGAAACGATAATCGGACTGGTCGGTGATTCGAGGATATTCGGATGGGATAAGAGCGCCCAATTGTCGTCCTCGAGCTGAATTTTCTCTGTGATGAGACGCGCGACGGCCGCCTCCGGGTGACGTTTCAGAAGCGGGGCAACATTTTTCAGCGTGCGAATTGCGGGCACGGGCTCGATATGCCTGTGGCGGGCTTCCTCGAAGACCTTGCGCCATTTACGCAGCCGCTCGGGCGTCAAATCGAGAAAGTCGTCACTCTCGAAAACCACAAGATTGCACTTGAGTGCCGCGAAGGCATCGAGTTGCTCCGGTGACAACGGGCTGTCGACCCAGGCGCCGCGCCATGGCAGGTCAGGCGAGTCCTCGATGGTCACGCAGGGGACTTCGCCGTGTTCGCCGATGAGTTGGCACAGGGTCTGCACGCCGTAAAACGTGCCCGCGGGGTCTCCACCGGCAACCTCGATCCTCTCCTTCGTAACGCGCAGAGAATAGCCTTGTCGAGGGATGGAAGGTTCTTCAGGTTTGCCGCCGATGAAATTCATGATGCTGCCGGGTAGGCGGCGTTTCGCCGGCTCATGCGAGTCGCCTTCGACAAGGTAAATGCCTCGTGCGCCGCGCCGATGGCTGTCCGTGGTGACGACGGGCAGGTCAAACCCGGAAGCCCGGCGAATCAGAGCGACCGCCGTGTCGCGTTCCGCTATCCGGGTAGTGGGCACTATGATGGGGTCGGTGGGTGAAAGCCGGAAGGTGCTTTTTCCCTCAAATGTGACCTCTTGCGGTACCGGCGTGAGCGGTATTTGCGCGCTGGCCAGCATGAGGACACTTAGAACAGCCGCCATGGTCTCCTCCGCGGGATAAGGACTTCTGAATACACCGCCCGCAGTATAGCAAGGTTGAAGGGGCGGGGCGAGTGCTTGATGGGAAGCATGGGAGGAATGGGAAGAATGGGAGAATTAGGCCCGGCTCAAACCCATTTACTCGTGCCTCTTGTTCCGATAGGCGAGGCGCACGCGGGTCATCTTTTCCCGCAGGCCGCCTTGTGCGACAAAGTCTCTTTCCAGACGATCAAGTTGCCGGTCGATGAGATACATGGCCTGGGAGATCAGGCAAATGGCGATATTGGCTAGAATCCAGGGTGGGCGGGTCTCCATGAATTCGCGGTATAGCTCGTAGGTCTGCGGTTGGCGTTTGCCGAATTCGCGGACGAAGAGCGCTTCTTTCGAATCTTTCTCCCAAACAGGGTACTCACGGGCGCACAGAAAATCACGGTAGTCATCGCGCAATTCCGCCAGACTGCCGTAGGCGACATTGGTCAGCTTGATTTCCATTTCCTTCGAGGTCCGTCCCAGGCGACTGCCTTCAAGCAGGTTTTTCTTGCCCGAGCGCGCGGCTTGGATCATCTGATCGATCGTGCAGTCTTTTCGTTCGAGGAATTTATGCGCGAAACGGTAGGTGAAATCGTAAACGACCTCGGCCTTCTGGAACGACTTTAATGTGGTGGGGTCGCCGCGGGGCGGAATGAGGGGGTGCCGCGTTTTGGTCTGATGGAAAGTATGGGAAGAATGAGAATCCTGGGAGGAGATGTGGCTTTCTGGGCATTTCCCATCATTCCTATTCTTCCCATGCTTCCCAGGTTCGGTCTTCATGGCTTTGCCCCCGCTCGTACCTGTGCCCCTATGTGTGTAAATCACCCTAGCACGCCAAACAAAGACCGTCAAACGCTCTGCATGCCTCTCTCTGGATGCTGGTCGCGCCATTTGCTACTGTTTCCTTCGCGCACGTTTGCCGCCCATCGATTTGGACCGATTCGCGCTAGCCTCGCTGGGGGTGTGGTATGCTTCACTCGATTGGTCTTGAGCCGTGCAATGACGCAGACGGTCCAGAAGGGGGTGCAGGATGCCGGACAGTGACCCGCTGAAGATACATCAAAAAGCCCTTGTTATCGATGGCGCCAATAATAGCAAATATGACCGTAACCTGGTGCAAGGGCTGCTGACCGGAGGCGTTACGGCGGTGAATGCAACGGTGGCGGTCCTTGACCACTTTAAGGACACCATGCTTCGAATCTGCCGCTGGCGGCAGATGTTCAGCCAGTTCGACACGATCATGATGCCCGTCCGCCAGACCGAGGATATTGAAGCGGCGAAGGAGTATGGCAAACTGGGCGTCATTCTTGGCCTGCAGAACACGGCGGCCATCGAGGAGGACCTCGAGCTTATCCCTGTCTTAAAGGGTATGGGGATTCGTGTCATGGAACTGACGTACAACGAACGCAATTATGTTGCGGACGGGTGTTTGGAGCGCGTGGACGCGGGACTCGCCCGCTTTGGCATCGAGGTCATCAAACGCATGAACGAACATGGCATCGTCATCGATGTGTCCCATGCCGGCCCGCAAAGCACGCTCGAGGCGATCCAGCGATCGGAACGGCCCGTGGCGGCGATGCATTCGAGTCCCGAGGCGTTGTATGACTATCCGGGCAACAAGACCGACGAGCAGATCAAGCGATTGGCTGATAAGGGGGGCGTATTCGGTTGCTCGTTCTGGCCGTTTTTGCACAAGAAGGGTATGAAAGCAAAGCTTTCGGATTATGTCGACAGCATCGACTACGTCGTGGACCTGGTTGGCATCAATTTCGTCTCGATTGCCAGTGATTTCTTTTTCAATCGCTATAAAAAGGAATTGCAGAAGCATCTTGGCGGCCGCGGCAAGCCTTGGTGGACCATTGAAGTGGACTGGCCGGTCGAGATGCCCGAGGGCGTGCGAGAGCCGGAGGATTATCCAAATATCACGGCCGAATTGGCGAAGCGGGGTTACAGTGAGCGAGATATAATGAAGATTCTGGGCGGGAATCTGATGCGGCTATTTGAGCAAGTATGGTAGGGCTGCTATCATTCGCGTGATACTCGGGTCCGTGCACGAACTAGGGAGTATTGGGTTTATGACCGCACGATCGAAAGAGGAGTTGGCGATCAATGGGGGGCCGGCTGTGCGCACGACACCGTTGCCGCCGCGGCATTTGTTTGGTGAAGAGGAAAAGCGGGCCGTCGACGCCCTTTTCGATAAAAGCATCGAGACGGGCCAGGCGTTCAGTTACAACGGCCCCGAGGAAGAGGCGTACTGCAAGCAGTTCAGCGATTTTCTCGGGGGCGGGTACGCCGACGCGGTGAATTCGGGCACCAGCGCCGTGTATGTAGCGTTGCGGGCCCTCGAAATCGACCCCTTCACCGAAGTGATCGTGCCGTCCGTGTCCGATATGGGCGGGGTCATGCCGGTGCCGTTGACGAACTGTGTGCCCGTTCCCGCCGACTGTGCTCCTGGAACGTACAACATGGGACCGGAAGAGGTCGAAAAGGCCATCACCGAGCGCACCCGTGCCATTGTGGTCGCCCATATCGCAGGGATTCCCGCCGACATCGGGCCGATCATGGAAATGGCCCGCGCGAAGAATATCAAGGTAGTGGAAGACTGCGCCCAGGCGCACGGGGCGCGTTATAATGGCCAATATGTCGGCACGTTTGGCGATATCGCGGCATTCTCGACGATGTCGGGCAAGCATCATGCGACGGCCGCGCAGGGTGGGGTGGTGTACACCAAAAGCGAAGAGCTCTACTGGAAAGCCCGTCAATGTTCGGATCGCGGGAAACCGTTCGGCCTGGAAGACGCGGAAGGGAACGTCACCTGTTCGCTGAATTTGAATCTGAACGATCTGAGTGCGGTCGTAGGCATGGTGCAGTTGAAAAAGCTTCCGAGCATGCTCGAGCGCATCCGGCGGGTGGCTGAGAAAGTGATAGAGCTTTGCGAACCTCTGCAGGCCGTGAGCGTGGACCAGGGTCCTCAGGGCTCGGAGAGCGTTTTCTGGTTTATGGTGTTTCGGTTGGACCTCGACAAGGTATCCTGCGACCTCGATACGTTTATAGAAGCATTGAAGGCGGAGGGGTTGCCTTTCAATGCCCATTACACCACGCCATTTATTTACCATGCCTGGTACAAGAACCGGGCTGTATTCGGGGGTAGTGGGTATCCTTGGACATGCCCTATGTATACAGGGGATCCGAACCGGCGGTACACATTGTCCAATTGGGAAGCCAATAACGATTCCCTGTTTCTCATCAAGGTGCACGAGGGTATGACGTTACGCGAGGCCGAGGACATTGCGGATGCGTTGGCGAAAGTCGAGGGCGCGTTTTTGAAATAGGATTCTGCTGTATGGGGCGTATAAGGCTCCGCGAAATTCTACATTCCGGGAGACATTGTAATGGCACGGTTTTTTCTCGTAGTGACGATAGCGTTAGTAAGTATGGGTTTTGCCGTTCAGGCTGCGGAGTCTGTAGCGGAGGACGCGGCCCTGGCAACCCCGCCGGTTATCTTCGATCCCGGTCCCGAGTACGCGGGCGGCGAGCGCCTTTTTCAGGGGATTCCCGGCATCGAGCGGGCGCCGAATGGACGGCTCTGGGCGACGTGGTACGGCGGCGGCGAGGGTGAAGGACCTCACAATTACTGCATGCTCGTAACGAGTGGCGACGACGGTGAAACGTGGTCGGACCTGAAAATCGTTGTCGACCCGCCGGGGGATGTCCGGGCATTTGATCCTTGCCTCTGGCACGACCCTACCGGCAAGCTGTGGTGGTTTTGGGCGCAAGGATACAGTCATTGGGACGGGCGCGCCGGCGTGTGGGCGATAACCACCGACGAATCGGAAAATGCCGAGCCCACGTGGTCGGAACCGCGCCGCATTTGCGACGGCATTATGATGAATAAACCCACCGTGCTGAGCTCGGGTGAATGGCTTTTGCCCGTGGCTATCTGGGCTTTCGATGCGCGCGTGATGAAAGACGAATATGCCCACGACATTGCCGATAACACGGGTTCGAACGTCTGGGTTTCACGCGACCAGGGCGAAACCTTCGAGTTTCTTGGGCGCTCAGATGTGGCCGAGCGCGCTTGCGACGAGCACATGCTCGTCGAGCGCAAGGATGGGTCCCTCTGGAAAGTCGTGCGCACTCGGACTGGTCTTGGGGAAGCAATTTCCACCGATGGCGGGAAGACGTGGACCGAAAACCACGTGGCGGAGACGGTCACCCACATTCCGCACGCCCGGTTTTTTATCCGCCGCTTGAACTCGGGGAAACTGCTTATGGTGAAGCATGATCCGCCGGAGCAAAAGAAGCGGTCGCATTTGAAGGCTTTTCTTTCTGACGACGCTGGCAAGACCTGGTATGGCGGGCTGATGATTGACGAGCGGATGTCGGTATCCTATCCGGATGGCGTGCAGGCGCCCGATGGCACCATTTACCTTATCTATGACTGGCAACGCAGGGGGGCAAAAGAAATCCTGATGGCGACGTTTACCGAAGAAGACGTGGCCGCGGGCGAGCCGGTTTCGGATCGGGTACGGTTCCGTGTATTGGTGAACAAGGCCACGGGCACGAAGGAATTTAACTACAGCACGAACGCCGGCGGAGAAGATCTCGTTACCGGAGAGCGGGCGGCGTTTGAATCCGATGAGGGAGCGGTAGGCGCCTTCGAAGAAGGGGCTGTTTTGTTCACGGACCGGACGTACAAGGCCCTCGATACGCCTGAATTTTTGAACGGGAAGACGTTTATCCGCGCGAGTATCGACGGCGCCACGGCCACCTGTACAAGTGGCGGGGTTGTCTATGTGCTGACGCCGTTGCCAAACCGTAATAAGGACAGCGTGGCCGAAGAGCTATTGTCGCAGGATTTTGCTAAGGCCAAGGTTCCTGAGTTCATGCTTTTTGGCGACATCAAGGGGAATATTGTATCCGTGTTTCAGAAACGCGCCGAAAGAGGAGAGGCCGTAGCGTTCGGTAAATGGGGTGTCGTCGTTTTCTGACTTCCACGATGCACCTGGGACCGCCGAGCGCTAGCTCGGCATACAGGAGACAGGAGAATGCCGAGCTGGCGCTCGGCGGTCCCAGGCAAAAGGCGGTTAAGTTTCAAAGCAGGTCAATTAGAAGCGGTTTCAATAGCATTTTGCCGAGAGTCAACCCGACGATTCCAACGATAATTACGATAAGCGTGCGTGGCATACTGACGTTTAGGGCCAATCCGAGGGCGACGCCGGCCGCGGGCGGATGCTCGAGGTTGGTGATGACCATGCCGAAAATAGAAATGCCCACGGCCAACGCTCCGAAGAGTTCCGGCCCGGATTCCTGGAAAAGCGGGACGTTTTCAAGAACGGCCAACTGGCTTATGTAATAACAGGCCACGCCAACGACGATGCCGACGGCATATCCACCGAGGATATAGCGTGGTTTTGACACGTTGGCGTGGGGCATGGTGAACGCGATAAATGAACTGGCGCCCAACGCCCCAATTACCGCGGCATTGGACGTGGCCTCGAGGAGCAGCAGGACCACAAACAGCACCAACGCCGCCATTGTACACTGGGCAATGTACTTGCCGGGGTTGTCCTTGAATTTTGGGTCGAAGAATCTCACCCCAAATCCCCCTGACGGCGTGTGCTGCATGCCTGCCGCAAGTCCATAATAAGCGTAGAGCCCACGGATGGCAAGGGGGCGTGGTTTGTATGGACGGAATGGACAGTATGGACGATCCCGGATGTCCCTAAAGTCCCTAGTGTCCATGGGGGTCTGTGGCGCGCGCGTCGAGAGCTCTCGGGGCGCGTTCTTCTAGTCGAGGGTAGAGTCCAACACCTTTTTGGCGCGTTGGTCGCGGTAGGCTTGCAGCTTTTCGGCCAGCTCGGGCTGTTGCAAGGCGAGGACCGCGGTGGCCAGCAGGGCCGCATTTGTCGCGCCGGCCGTGCCGATAGCGAGGGTGCCTACCGGGATGCCCGAGGGCATCTGTACCGTCGATAAAAGCGAATCGAGTCCCTGGAGTTTGCTTTCGATAGGTACGCCGAAAACAGGTTTAAGCGTTTTCGAAGCTACAACGCCCGCCAGATGCGCTGCGCCGCCTGCCCCCGCGATAAAAACCTGGCAACCGCGTTCCTCGGCGGAGTGCAGAAATTCGACGAGTGCCTCCGGGGTACGATGGGCCGACAAGACGCGGCATTCGTGGGCGATGCCGAATTTCTTGAGGGTTTCGGAGGCCGGGCGCATGGTCTCCCAGTCCGATTTGCTGCCCATAATCACCGCTGCCTGGATGGTTTTGCTTTGCGCCATGCTATTTGCCCTCGCATCTTTGCTGCAAATTGCCGCTTGCCTGGAACTACCATTCGCTCGATTGAAGTTGGGCACCGTGCGCCGGGATGCCCCTGGTCGAGGGAACGATAACAAGGCTTTTCCGGGGTGTCAAGAAAGTAAAGACGGTCATCGAGGGCACCGTTTGACTTGCCGCGGTGTGCCGTAGACAATGCTTGCATTCCACCAATCTTGGGGGTAAAGACATGGTCAATCCGAACATCGCAATCATCTTGTATACCGTTCGTGAACCCGCCAAACAGGACCTCGTGGGAACCCTGAAGCGGTTGCGTGACATCGGCTGGGAGTACGTGCAGTGGAGCGGCATGCCGGCGGTGTCCCCCGAGAAAGCCCGTGCCGCGCTGGATGAGTCGGGCCTGCGGGCGGTAGCAGGTCACATCAACCCGGTCGACTTTGAAACGGATTTCGAGGGCCGGCTCGCCTTTTGGAAAGCGCTCGGCGTCACCGATATTGCACCCGGCAGCATGATGGCTGACTGCAAGGATTCCCTCGAGGCCTGGCTTAGCGGTTGCAAACGACTTAATGCTCTCGGCGCAAAACTGCGTGGAGAAGGCCTCCGTCTTTCGTACCACAACCACGCGTTCGAGTTCGAGACCTTCAACGGCGATCCCCGTTGCAAGCTGGACATTCTTTACGAAGAGACCGCCCCCGAGATTATCTAGTCAGTACAGGGGATACAAAACTTGGTCCTGAGTATCATCCGCAATTATC
>JAWODE010000011.1:0-5373 GCA_046483455.1 Candidatus Hydrogenedentota bacterium
GGTCCGCCTCGACAGGTTTTGACTGGGATTCTCTGACATGGTGACTCCTTTCACAGCTATTACGCCGACATTAGGTACAACTCATATCCCCCCGGTTTCCTTTCGAGTTGCCCAATACCGGCAAACGTGGTTTTTAGAGACAATACAAAAAATGGGGCCCCGATTCCAGCATCGGAGCCCCTCAGAAGCGAGATTAGATTAAGTTAACCCAAGGTGTACGGTGCGCGGTACTCCGGTTTAATGAGCGCCTCGACGCCGGGTACATTATTGGTAACACGGTCATTTTTGGCATCCCAGTGCACCTTCTGGCCGGTTTGCATCGCCAGGTTGCCGAGCACAACGGTCTTCGTAAGCGGCACCGAGTATTCAAAATCGGACGCGGAAGGTGCGCCTTCCTTGCAGGCCCGCACCCAGTCGCGCCGGTGGCCGCCGGGAGTCTTTACCCGAGGAATGATTTCGTCGAGCTTCAGGAACTCTTCCTTGCGGGCTTCCATCACCGAGGACGGAACAAGACGCGTCTTATCTCCGTAACAGCCAGTGGTCAACATCCCGTTACTGCCAATGAAAAGCGAACCATTGTCGCCGTCGCCAAGTTTTTCATCCGCCGGTACGCCTTCCGGCCGTTCCGGTTGCCACCCGCCTTCGTACCAGTAGACCACCACCGGAGGCATCGTAACTCGTTTGCCAAGATAGCGGGAAGCATACTGATTGACACGTTTCGGGAATTCGTATTTGACCAAGGCCTTGGTCGGGCCGGTCTGATCATTGGCGTCTTCCTGCTTGAGGCACTCGACGCTCGTGGGTGCGCTCAAATCCAACGCCCAATACGCGGGGTCCATGATGTGACAGCCCATATCGCCGAGAGCGCCACAGCCGAAGTCCCACCAGCCACGCCACTTAAACGGGGCATATCCTTCGTTATACGGACGCATCGGCGCAACGCCGATCCAGAGGTCCCACGCCATCGTTTCGGGTATCGGCTGCTCGGGCAACGGTTCTGGAATGCCTTGCGGCCATATCGGGCGGTTCGTCCAGATATGCACCTCCGTGATGTCGCCGGCGAGCCCCGCCCACACCGCTTCGCACATGCGGCGGACACCGTCGCCCGAATGCCCCTGGTTACCCATCTGGGTCGCAACTTTGTAGCGACGCGCGGCTTGCAAGAGCAAATCGGCCTCATAGACCGTCCGGGTAAGAGGCTTCTCGACGTAGACGTGCTTTCCAAGCTCCATGGCAGCGAGAGCCGCGGGGGTGTGCATGTGATCGGGACAGGCCACCACCACCGCATCGATATTCTTGTGCTCTTTGTCGAGCATCTCGCGATAGTCACGGTATTTCGCGGCCCCGGACCACAATTTGAAACCATTTTCGGCACGCTTCCAATCGGGGTCGCACAGGGCAACGCAATTTTCCTGGTCGCGGATGATATCTTTCAGGTCTCCAAAGGCCTGTCCGCCCGCTCCGACACCGGCAATATTGAGCCGCTCGACGGCCGAAGTGCGGATCGAGGGTTTCCGCGTAGTACGGGCACATCCCGCCAAGGTCGCGGCGCCCGACATAAAGAAGAAGGTACGTCGCGAGATGTGATTATGCTTCTTTTCGCTCATGGCATGCATCCTTCTGTAGCTAGTTCCCTCGCCCCGCGGGGGTCGAATGGGCGAACCGGCGGGACACCGGCGTCCACAAGAAAAGCGGGACGTTTACCGTTGCTCAGCAAGCCCCCCCACCGACGGGAAGGTAATTGCAGAACCGGAGCATAGCCCGATTATCCAGTCAAGATCAAACTTTTTCGTGTGCCGCCCATTCCGAAACTTGACCCGATTTTGGTTTTTTACTAGGATGACTCCCGAAGTACTCTAACTGGAAGGCTTGGCTGCTTCTATGGGGGCATTGAACGGTAAAGCAGACAAACTTGTTTGTTTCCTTGGCCCCCTCTCGACCCTTAGCACAGCGGAAGGAGGCAACGTGAAATGAATATGGGAAGACGCGTACAACTCTCCATCATGATGTTCCTCGAGTTCTTCATTTGGGGAGCGTGGGTCGTCACGATGGGTACGTACCTCGGAAAAGGACTTGGGTTCAGCGGAGACGCCATTGGGTGGGCCTATACAACGCAAGCCTGGGCAGCTATTGCTGCGCCATTTTTTGTCGGCATGATTGCCGACCGTTTCTTTAACGCCGAACGCGTCCTGGGGATTGCCCATATCCTCGGCGGGATTTTTTTGCTCCTTGTGACCGGGATTACGGACCCTTTCCTCTATTTTATTGTTTTGCTGGGGCATACGCTGTGTTACATGCCAACGCTGGCGCTGGTCAATGCCGTATCTTTCAGTCAGATGGAAGACACCGAAAAGGAATTCCCGCCCATACGGGTATTTGGTACCATTGGCTGGATCGTCGCCGGCTTGACCATTACATTCCTGCTTAACAAGTTCATAGAAGGGAATGTCGAGGCGACGGACATTCCGCTCAAAATGGCAGGTTTCGCTTCACTTGTAATGGGCGTCTACAGCTTCACCCTTCCCAAGTGCCCCCCCAAAAAGCGGGGCGAAAAGGTCACCTTCAACGACGTTATCAGTATCGATGCCCTGCGCCTGATGAAAGATCGTTCCTTTGCAGTATTTGTCATCAGTTCCTTGTTGATCTGCATTCCCTTAGCGTTTTACTACGCTTTCGCGAACCTGTTCTTTAACGAACTAGAATGGGGGGATGTCGCGGCCAAAATGACCATCGGACAGATGTCCGAAGTGGTCTTCATGTTGATCATGCCCTTCTTCTTCGCGCGGCTGGGTGTGAAGAAGATGTTGCTGGTAGGAATGGTCGCGTGGGTGTTCCGCTACATATTTTTCGCCTATGGCAATGTTGACAATTTGGCCTTTATGCTGTATCTGGGGATTGCCCTGCACGGCATATGCTACGATTTCTTCTTTGTTACGGGTCAAATCTACGTGGATAAAGAAGCCCCTGAAGAAGTTCGTGCAAGCGCCCAGGGCCTGATTGCCCTGATCACATACGGCGTTGGCATGGCCATCGGTAATGCCCTTGCCGGCCGCCTTGTCAACATCTTCGCCATCACCAACGAGGAAGGCATTGTAGTGAGCCACCAGTGGACCCAAATCTGGATGATCCCCTGCGTTATGGCACTGGTAGTGGCCATTGGTTTTGCGCTGCTTTTCAAAGAGAAACCAAGAATCAAAGAAGCGGCGGAATCCAGCGAGATGATGTAAACGCAATCGAGTGTTCTTACTCGGCCCGGTTCCGCAAGGTACCGGGCCGTTCTTTTTTTCGGCGTGAGAGGTTGGTTTGCTTTGTCTTGGATACGTACCTACATGGACTTTCCGGGACCGGGTGCGCTCGATAGGGTCGATTCTTGTTCCGATCCGTCGGACCAGTCAGATCGGACCGATCGGGCCGACGAAACTAAATTGCAGTGGGGATTTTGGGCAGCCCGGCTTATTTTGAAGGAGACTCCGAGGACGAGGATTCCTCCGACGGCTCAGCTTCTTCAGCTTTCTCCGCAGCGGATTTTTTCATCCTTCTGCGAATAGCGATCACGCGGCCGACGGCCGCTACGACGATGACCGTCAGCACAATGATCAGCCACATCCGGCTGCCCAAAGTCTCCGATAACTCGGTCATCCGGTCAAAAAACCAAATCCAGAGGGCGACCGCAAGAAAATCGCCGATAATCACCGAAGAGAATACCCAGCGGGTGCGAATCCCGAGCAAGTAGCCCACGACGCCACCCGCAAGTGCGCCCGTGCTCCAGAACGGGAACAGCACAAACACCACCAAGCCGACTGCGCCGAAGGGCGCCACTTTGCTCTTGTGACGCTCGGCGGTGGCACGGATATTGGCGATGGTAGGCCCGATAAAACGCCATTCAACGGCGTAGCGGTACCCGGCCACCACAACCGGGTACAACAACAGCAGGATGATAATGTCTTGAAACGTGCAATGGAGCAACAAAAAGGGGGTCGAAAACCCTGCGTCCATCCCCATGCCGACACTCGCCGCCCGGCCCGCGACGATTTGCAACAGCACAAGCTCCCACGCCCGAGCATAGGGAACCGGCCAAGTAATGCCCAGTGCGACAAGCGTAGCCACCCACACGGTGAGCAATACCTGCCCCGTGCGTTCGATGCGGCGAATCATCTGCCCGAATGCTCGCACGTCTCGTATGTACAAATCCGTCATCCTGTAAACCTTGCCTGGCGGGTCAAAAAGAACCTTCCGCGCGGTGTGGAAAACACTGGATACGGCTAGTATACGCAGCCGGTTTCCGCACTTCAACGCGCGCGGACGCCGCATTGTATGCTATTCTTGAAGGGTATGGCTGAAACACTATCGACAAATGCCGTCGAGCGGTATTCCATCGACATTGGAAAAGCTCCCTACGCATCGGCCGAAGAATTTCTAGCACACTTCGCCCTCTCGGCCGTCCCCTCCAACCCGGGGTGTTACCTGATGCGCGACGCTAAAGGGTCCGTCATTTATGTGGGCAAAGCCAAAAACCTGCGCGCGCGCATTCGTTCCTACATCAACGAGAGCGATACCCGTCACACGGTGAAGTTCCTGATGGGGCGCGTGGCGCATCTCGACTTTCTGGTCACAACCAATGAAAAAGAAGCCTTCCTTCTCGAGAACAGCCTCATCAAACACCACAAACCGCGTTACAACTTCCGCCTCAAAGATGACAAAACGTATGTCAGTGTGCGGGTCAATGTGCAACATGATTTTCCGCGCGTTACGGTCACGCGAAAACGGCGGAAGGACGGTTCGCGGTATTTCGGCCCCTACTCGAGCGCCGCGGCCGTTCGTGATACGCTTCGGCACTTACAGCGCGTCTTTCCCCTCCGCACCTGCTCGGACTCGGTGCTGGGCAACCGCACGCGGCCCTGCCTTTATTACCAGATGAACCAGTGCACCGCCCCTTGTGTCGGATATATCAGCAAGGAAGACTACCACGAGATCGTCGAGCAAGTATTGCTGGTCCTCGGGGGGCGCAGCCAGGAACTCGAGAAGCGTCTACTCGACCAGATCGCACAGTGTGCGGAAAACCTCGATTTCGAGAAGGCCGCCCTGCTGCGGGACCGGTTGTATGCGGTCCGGAAGACCATGGAACGTCAACGGACCGTCGCCGTGCCCGGCGCGGCGAACCGCGACGTGTTCGGTCTCCACACCCAGGTGTGAAGATGACAAGGTCCTTCTTGGTCACCTTTGGCTGCAGGAAGGATACGTTTTCGAATAGGTCCTTGGGTTTCGGCTTGAGTTTCTTGACTGTGAGGCTCCGCCGTTTCAACTGGCTCATGGCGATACGTTCATCAGCGGCCTCGAGTTCACCCTTCAGTTTTCTGCCCTTGCGCGTCTCGG
>JAWODE010000105.1:0-2584 GCA_046483455.1 Candidatus Hydrogenedentota bacterium
CCCTGGACCGGCCGCCAGTGCCGAGGCCGGCACGCCCGCCGCCGCACCTACGCTTTCCGATGCGCGCTGGTATTCAGCGTAGGACGCATTCCCGGCCATGCTGCGCAGGATATGGATACGTTCCTCCGTCGGGGGATGGGTGCGCGTAAGCCCGGATGCCGACAAGCCCTTCTTATACGGGTTGCAGATAAACATAGGGGCCGTCGTGCGATTGATGCGCGCAAGCTGCTGGCTGTCGTTTTCAATGACTTCTAATGCGGACGCCAACCCTTCGGGATAACGCGTCAGGACCGCACTTTGGGCATCGGCAAGATATTCACGTCGGCGCGAAGCCGCGAGATAGATAAACCTCGCAATAATCGGCGACAAAATGGCCAACACCAACGCTACCAGCATCATAATGGCTTGAAGCTGGTTGCCCTTGCCACGCGAGGAGGAGCGGGACCGCCGCCGTCCGGCCAGGGAGGAATAAAACATGCCCCGGACATAGATATCCGAAATGATCACGATCGCCCCGGCCATAACCCCAAGCATCTGCATGAATAGAATGTCGCGGTTGACGATGTGACCCATTTCATGGGCGATGACCCCCTGCAACTGGTCCCGGTTCAAGCGCGCAAGCAAGCCCGAAGTAATCGCCACGGCCGCATGGTCCTTGTCGCGGCCGGTAGCAAAGGCATTCAGCGCGGCGTCATCGATGATGTAGACTGCGGGCATCTTGCCCATCCCCGATGCAATAGTCATTTCTTCCACCACGTTGAACAATTGGGGATGGTCCTGTTTTTCAATTCTTCGCGCGCCACTGGCCGCCATCAGGAGCCGACTGCCGGTGAAATAGGCGACCGTGGTCATGATGACCCACACGCCGCCGGCGATCAGCATGCCAAAGATACCGCCCAGGATGGGGACAGAATAGACTTCGCCACCACTTTCGAATTTCACCGACGCCGGAAACAACGCCATGCCGATAGCAAAGCCCAACACCATGAGCAGCAGTAGCATAGCCACCGCGAGAAATATGGATTTGCGCTTGTTTGTGCGTATGGCTTCCCACATTGAAACTTGTTCCCTTTCGCGTACAGTGCGGGCGGCCCGGTGAACCAGTACCTTCACCGCACCCAAATCTCTCTGTTAGAACTGCACTTTGGGCGCTTCGCGCGCTTCGGGCTCTTCCAGCTCGAAGAACTCTTCCTGCTTGAAGTTAAAGATGCCCGCTACGATGTTGCTGGGAAACATCTGCACCTTGTTGTTCAGTTGCATGACCTGATCGTTGTAATACTGCCGCGCAAAGCCGATCTTGTTTTCGGTCGAGGTCAATTCCTCCTGCAGGGCGAGGAAATTCTGATTGGCCTTCAGGTCCGGATAGGCCTCGACGACAAGCCGCAAGCCCCCAAGGGCCTGGTTGAGCTGGCTCTCGGCCTTCGACTGCTCGCCCACGCCCTCAGCGTTCATGGCCGCGCTACGGGCTTGCGTGATCTTTTCGAAGGTTTCACGCTCGTGCTTGGCATACCCCTTCACGGTCTCCAGCAAATTGGGGATCAGGTCGTAACGGCGTTTGAGCTGCACGTCCACCTGTGCCCAGGAGTTCTTGACCTCGTTACGCAAGCGCACAAGGCCGTTGTAAATACCCACTAACCAAGCGATTAGCACTACCGCCACAATCGCCAGGACAATCAAAACAACAATAGCTGCGGCCATAATATGTCTACCTCCCTCCTTGTGTCGCGCCAGCGGTTACCCGTGCGCGACAGACTTAAACCCCATAGTCCCATCTATCGCCGGATTGCTTCTCTCCCTCTTCAATTTCATGATTCGGTTTCGTCTCCAGACTCACCATTGTCTACAAATACATCGTGTAAGAATTCGGATATTTCCCGGGCGCCGCCAAATTCTTGCATATATTCCAGTACCGCCGTCAGTTCGCCCTTATCGAAGAAGAGTCCATGATTATGGGGGCAGCGGTCGTACACAATGGGAGGGTCAGTCCCGAAGACTTCTTTGACCATCGTCGCGTCACAGGCGGGGCAAGGGCGTTTAGCTTCCTCGCCGGCCGCTTCTTCTCCCCCGGACATAAGCTTGGCCACCTCGGACTCGTCAAGCCCCAGGAGCAGCTCGAGTTCCCCCTCATCCAACCACACACCCGAACATTCCGTGCAGAAATCCACCTCCACTTCGGCGTATTCCAACACAATCATGGGTTCCCTGCAAATAGGACATTGCATGCTCAGTTCCCCCCTTCAAAAGGCTTAAGTTGTATTGTACCGGAGTCTTCCGTAAATTTCGAGAGACTTTTGGGGAACTTGTCAAGCCACCCGCGCCATTTCCCCAAAATGATTTCCCTCTCGCATTCTGTTCGATTCATATTTATGACAAGGCGCATGCGGGTCTGCTAACATGGTGTCTCTTGTTGAGGCAAATTCGCGGAGGAAGGCTTCGTTACTCGAACCGATATCATTCACCCATTCTTTTCCGCTGATAGAACACGGTGTTACCGAAAAATGGGCCCAAAAATGTAAACAGAGCGAGGTATTAACGGCGCCGGACTGCCGGCATGCCAACAAAAAAAGGAAGGGCGCATCCTATG
>JAWODE010000023.1:0-2801 GCA_046483455.1 Candidatus Hydrogenedentota bacterium
AACAAGCACCTGATTCTGGGCACCAGCCCGGAGTTTGTAGCGGCCGTGGTGCGCAAGCGGGACAATCCTACCCCGGTGCGCTACGGCACGCCGGAATGCCCCGTAGACTCGGACGGGGAGATCGTGGCCCTGGCCAGATTGGCGGAGATGCACAAGCTCGAACACGCGGCGCAGGGGCAGGGGCCTGGTCCCGTGGTAGGACTCGTCATGGGCCAACTGCTGCCGTCGAGCGGGAAGGGCGGGGCGCAAATCAGCGATGATCCACTCGTGACCACCCTGGCGCTCGAGGAGAACCGCGTCGCCCTGCATAGCCGGTTGGATATCGAGAAACACCCGGAGTTGTTGAAGCTCTGGGGTGCGCCGCCGCGGATCGATTTCCTTGGTCTTATGCCGAAGACCGCAAAAGGCGCCTTTTCGCTGGGATTGACGCCGGAATGGAAAACTTTGCTTCTTGAAGGTATTGAAAAAAGCAGCCCGGATGACCCCACGGCAGGCGCGCTGGTCGAGACCTTACTTAACGCCATGGGCGATGAGATTACGGTGGCCGTAACCGGCACGCGCGACGACCTTCCGGTATTTGTGCTATTGGCCGAGATCACGCAACCGGATTTGTTCAAGGGGATTGTGGGACTTTCAGGGGGCAAACTGGTTCCGGTTAATGAAGGCTCGGGCGACGAAATGATGAAACTCGAGGTGCCCATGGAGTTGCCCACCCCTGTCTTTGCGAAAATGGGCGAAAACTATCTCTTTGTCGCGAACGATCTTGAATTACTGCGCGAGATACACGCTACGCAGAAAAATGGTGGCCCATCCGAATTCCTGGCAAGTTTTGCGCCGCCGGTAGAATTGGAAGTCCCGCGGTATTCCCTGCTCCTCTTGAGCGAATCAGGGATCAGAGAGGTGCTTGCCGCGCTGCTCCTGGACCCCGCCGTGCGAGCGCAGTACGGTCCGGCGCTTGCCATGGTGCGCGAGCTGCGGGCATCCCAGGAACTTGAGGGACCTTGGCAGACAACCACCGTGGATTTGCATCTCAATTGATAGGAACTGAATTATCAAAAGCGCTGGGCGTGTTTTATGGATGCACGGCTTCCTGTGGTATGCTGTGGCGGGTTTCATCGATGGCGGTGCAGTTCTAAACAGGAATGTGGAGACCCCGTCGTGGCGGACAATAGGGTCTTTTATAGCGCGGAATACGCCAGCACGCTGGACGTGTTGGGGGATGCTATAGAGGATGCGCTGACGGCCTTGCTGGAAAACGGCTGGATAGACGAAGACCAGGTCTTTTACGCACGTCTCTGCCTCGAGGAGGCCGTTGTAAACGCCATTACCCACGGAAACCAGTCGGACAACAGCCGCAAGGTGCGTATCGAGATGGCGCATGAGCCGGCCGGGGACATTTGTTGCATCCGCGTATGCGACGAAGGTCCGGGATTTCAGCCGGAGAAGATAACACTGCCGCCCGGCGCCGAATTAAACGGCCGGGGCGTTTGCCTGATTCGTCATTGCATGGAGAGCGTGAAGTACGACATAAAAAGCCACTGCCTGGAGATGCGAATGCGGCGCAAAGGCTTATGTAGAGGAGGCCCAACAACATGAACGACGCTCCCCTGGTCACCTTCGAGACGGTCGACAATATCACGGTAGGACACATAGGCGCAGCGAGTGTGTTGGATGCCGTTAATGTCACCCAGTTCGGCAATGAGGTCCTTGAATTTGTCAAGAAACATCCGGGGATCAACCTGATGCTGAACTTCGCAAACGTGGACTATCTGTCAAGCGCCGTGCTGACCGAACTGCTGCGCATCAACCAGGCCGTTCAGGACGCCCGGGGTAACCTCCGCCTGTGCGGACTCAAGAACGAGGTGCGCAAGGTCTTCGAAATTACGAACTTGGACAAGATATTCACGATATACGGGGACTATCAGCAGGCGCTGAAGCGTTTCGAGCGTTCTCTTGATGTGGCCGAGCAGGAAAGCGCGTGGTCGCGATTGGCCAAAGAGGAGTAAGGCCGGTTTGTGCTTTTAGCGCCGCCCCCTAATCGCCTTCAATTGGGCGTAGGCGTCGTTGAGGGCGCGCATCGTGTCTTCGTCTCCGCCATGATCGGGATGGTGGAGTTTGGCCTTGCGGCGGTATGCTTTCTCGATTTCGTCCCATGTCGCGGAAGGCGACACCCCGAGCATCTTGTAGCACAGGTCTTTGTCTTGGCTCGGGGGGGAAGCCGTTTTTTGCTGGTGCGAATAGTTCTGGTTCTGGTAGGCACTGTCATCCACGCGTTCCCCTCGAAGTTCACGGATACCGCGGATCACGACCGGCCACAGTCCTGTAAGCCACATCACGACGATGATCAGGATGACGATGATCATCTCATTGGGACCAGTAAACCCGAACACGTGCGTTTGCTCCTTTAGCGCCCCTACTACTTCCGGCGCCGTTTTTCCTTCTCGTAACTGAAGATATTATCCACAGCTTCCCCGACAACGTCCATAGGGTCGTTCCCAGACTTACTCTCGCCGCGTTGTCGCCGCCGAAGTGCCCGCCACCAGGGAATCAGCTTCATATACGCATAGCCGACCCCCAATCCGCCAAAATGCGTGGCCACCGACGTACCGCCGGGCCTGAATGCAGACATAATATTCAGACCGATTACAAGAAGCACCAGCCACCGCGCGGTGAGACGCAGAGGAATGGGAAACAGCATGAGTTCGCGGTCTGAGCTGCCTGTGCGGCAGCGAACTTTTCCTCCCCAACAATGGCTGCGGCGAGCGATTTCTGAGCTGCCTGTGCGGCAGCGAACATCGTCG
>JAWODE010000328.1:0-5816 GCA_046483455.1 Candidatus Hydrogenedentota bacterium
CGATCGCCTTGCCCAGCGCCTTCGTGCCCGCGGCGAACTGATCGAACTCGAAGACGCCGACCGGGCCGTTCCAGACGATGGTGCCCGCCCTGCGCAGCAGCTCGGCATAGGAGGAGGCGGTGTCGGGACCGACATCGAAGATCATGTCGCCCTCGGCCACTCCGGTCACCGGATAGTGGTGACCCCCGACGCGCGCGTTTCGGGCGTCTCGACGACGGAGATCGTCGACGATGTCCTCTCGGAGCTGCCGGTGCCGCAGCTGCGCGCTTGAGTGTGACGCCGACCGGCGAGCGCGGTTCACCATCATCCTCAGCGACGCGACCATCAAACAAAATGTTTCGCCGATTCAAAGTCGCTAACGGCCCCACAGCCTGCACCTTATAACGCATAATCGGCTGGTCCTGAGCCGCTACCGCATCAGCATCCCAATCCGAAACCACACCCGTAAATGAATTCTGGCTGGTTTATGCCGGTGTTCCGGCGTGAACACGAGCAGCACGCTCTCGAGGGGCTCGAGCGTCAGGTTGAATTGCACCTCGGTCTCGCTGGTGCGTGTGAATGGGAGAGAGGTGATGTCGTTGCGCAGGGGGTCCCAGCATTCCGGAAACCCCGTCGCACGAGCCCGCATCGTGAACTCTTTTGCCGGTCCCTCATGTACTTGGTTAACCAGAAAGAACACGTCGCAGTTGGCCTTTACGCGATGCAACACATGCAGCCAGTTCTCCGTATCCCCATCGAGAACCTCCAAGGTTGCGCGGACACCCGCCTTGTCCCGGAAAACGGTCTGGAGCATTTCCGGCGTCACTGTTTCGGGCAGTAGAAAGGCCTTTCCGCCCGATGGGTAAGTGCGGCAGGGCTCTATCGACGGCTTTGCGTCTCCCCAGACCGCCTGCACAAGGGCCTCAATATCTTCGGAACCATGCTCGATCGTCGTCGATTTGGTGGGCAAGAAACCGTATCCCACCACCACGCCGCCCGACTGGAGAAACTCACGTGCTTTCGCCAGGGTCTGATACGGGATGGCCTCGACAGGGGGCACAATCAGAATCTGGTATTGTTCATCACGAAGCCGCAACCAGTTTTTGCTGATTTTCATGTCATTTTCGAAGACTTCGTAAGGAATCCAGTCGCAATCGTACAACGCATCCTGGAGGGCTTCGCTCATAGGTTCCGGCCGCACGGCGTTGCCCACATGAAAGCTTTGACCGATGTACAACAACGCAACGGGACAGACATGCCGTCCGCCCGTCAACACCTGGCTTAACCGGGCCGTGTAGTCCGCGAATACGCGATACAGAGGCCAGCGTGGCTCGAACCCGCCATTGTAGAAATACGGCGGGCAGTCGGTATCATTTGGTGCACGTGGATTAAAGGAGTGGGGGATAAAGAAGTTCACACCCGACACGTGCATATGGTCCGCCCACCATTTCATCTCCGGATAGGTAAGGTCTTGTCCCCGCGCTCCGTAGATTTCGACCATCGCCACGTCATCCGGCTTGCCGTAGGCGTGGGTGATCGAACTACCCAGCTTTGGGGTTTGCCATGTCGAGTGATCGCGCGCTACCCGTTTCCCCATGATAAACTGGTCGAATACAGCGTCAATGCCGCCCATGTCGCTGTATTTTTGCAGCTGGATCATATCGCCCGCGCACAATTTCTGGCTCAAGAGGCAGTCGCGGTGCTCGAGGAAATGGCCGATGGAGCGCACATTGTGCTCATGGCACCAATTTGTTATTCCACCGTACAGCGTCCGGCCCCACGCCTCCGCCAGTGCGAAATTGTACTGATAGAGAGCGGCGGTCTGTTCGTCCGGGTCCCCCAATTGCAGCTTTTTGGCCACGAACGCCCGTTTCCAATCCACCCCGCGCTCGTTGAGCATCGTGATGACTTCCGTGCCCCAATCGCCGAACGTTTCGGGCTCATCATAAAAGAACCCCTTGATTACTGAGCCGAAATCCTCCGGAAAATGGTCATAATGCGGCTGGTAGACGGTCTCAAGATACCAATCGACCGCGGCCTGACTTGCCCCATCAAGCAGGTAATTGCCCCTGCGTTTTGGACCCAGAGCCCATGTAAAGACCGCAATCTGGTAGTTTTTCCCCAAGCTCTGGTCGATTTTGCCATCCGAGAGATCCTCGGTTAGATCAAGCAGCGTATCGGCTTGCCACGCGCCATTTTCTACTTGCCCTGCGATAACGGCTACCAAATTCTCTACCTTTATGGGCGCTTTTCCCGCATTCTCGAACACGGTCACTTCGAGCTTTTTGCTTGCATGCTCTGCCGTTACCCGGCCGCCGACCTCACCGCTTGGCCACCATTCTTCATCGAATATCCACATTTCGAGATTGTGGCGTTTGGCGCTTTCGAGACAGATGCTGAGGTCGCGGAACCAGCCCTTCCCTAACCAATCGTTATGCGGACGCGACTCCGCTGTAAAACACCCGTTGCCGCCTTCCGCAACTTTCTCCACATACATCTCCAAACGCTCGCGGCTTTCGTCCCCGTGCAGCCAGAAGAGGGGACCAGTCAATCGGCGTGCTTCCATGGGGAGTTCGGTAAAGGCCTGCTCCAAGTCTGCAAGCGTCGGTTCCGCGGCAGCTTGGAACACGGGGACCACAGCCCCTGTCTGAATCAAGACTGTGCTTACCACTAAGAATTTTGCAAGATGGCGTCTTTTAAACATAGGTGTCATGTTCCTTTTTGACTAGGCGCATGTGAAACGCGCACTATTCTCAGAATGGCGCCCACATACAATAAAAGATGGGGAAGGAAGATTCCAAACGCAGATTCTCTAAATCGGTTGATCGACGCTATGTTGAGATCGAGAGCATGCCGGTATCTATACTGTGTGCAAACGCTTTGCGAACCCTGGAAACTTGCTTCGAATCATTTCCGTTTGCTACCGAAGATAGTAATTACGGATGACCTTGTGGTTAAATCGGAAACCGCACGGTCGTGAATTAGAATTCAGGAAGATGACGTGCAGGTGCAGGCAACTATGAGGAGTAGTAAAAATGCAGAGTCAGTCCCGTCGGAACTTTCTGTCCACCGTTGTTGGTTTTGGCGCCGCCGCCTTAATGGCGTCGCCGGTTAAGGCTTTGGCAGCCGCAAAGCCCGGCTCGAAGATGAGATTCGGGCTGGTAACCTATCTCTGGGGCCAGTATTGGGACCTCCCAACCCTTATCGCCAATTGTGAAGCCTCGAAGGTTCTGGGAGTCGAATTGCGCACGACTCACAAGCATGGTGTCGAGCGCGAACTCACGGCCGAGCAGCGCAAGGAAGTCAAAAAGCGTTTTGACAACAGCCCCGTCGTTCACGTCGGCATCGGCAGCAACGAACGTTTCGATCACACCGACCCCGAGGCCCTGAAGCAGGCCATTCAGGCGACCAAGGATTTCATCAAGCTCAGCCACGACTGCGGCGGCTCCGGGGTAAAGGTAAAACCCAATAATCTCCACAAGGATGTTGAGGCGCCCGAGGTAACCATCGAGCGCATCGGTAAAGCCCTCAACGAAGTGGGCGCCTATGGTCTGGATTACGGACAGCAGATTCGCCTCGAAGTCCACGGACAGTGCCAGGAACTGCCCATCATGAAGCAAATCATGGACGTGGCGGACCACCCGAACGTGGCCGTTTGCTGGAACAGCAATCCCCCGGACCTCGAAGGCGAGGGGCTCGAACATAACTTCAACTTGGTGAAGGACCGTTTGGGCGCCACGGCGCACGTACGTGAGCTGAACATCGGCGATTATCCTTACCAGGAACTCATGAATCTTTTTGTCAAAATGGATTACGATGGGTGGATTTTGCTCGAAGCCCGCACCGACCCTGAGGACAAGGTCGCGGCGATGATTGAGCAAAGGAAGGTCTTCGAGGGCATGATTGCCAAGGCCCAACAGGCGTTGGCGTAACTCCAATCACCACAATAAACCGGGGAAGGCCCTCTACAGAGAATCAGCCTATTCCGGATTGTTATTTATGCAACTGTCTTGCGCTTGTACGGTTCGAATTTGCCGCCTTCGGCAATGGGGGCCGCCTTCGCCAAAATCGAGGCAATCTGTTCTTCACTGAGCGGCTCAAAACTCTTTGCCGCGGCCAGATTTTCGCGTAGCTTCTCCATCGAATCAATACCGCTTACGACCGCCGCCACGGGAAGATTCATCGCATAATGCAAGCACTCGCGGGCGGTCAAGACTTTTGCTTTGTTTACGAATTGCCCCGGTGAGCCGCCGAGCGATTTCATCGCGATGATGCCGAGGTTGCGCTTTTTCGCCTCCGGCAGGACGGATTTCTGAAAGCTCGTCCAGTGATGATCCACCGCGTTAATCGGCATCTGGACCGTGTCCCAATCGAATCCCCGTTTAATCATCTCGAGGTGGTATTCCGGCCGCGCATGGCCCGTGAAACCGACATACCGCACCTTCCCTTCCTCGCGGGCTTTCGCCAGGATGTCCAGTATGCCTCTCTCATACACCCACTGCGGTTCATGGGGCTGCATAATCTGGTGGACCTGCCACAGGTCGAGGTGGTCGGTTTGCAAGCGCTTCAGGCTCTCTTCAAGCTGCTTTTGCGCCCCCGCACCGTCGCGTTCCTCGGTGTAGGTCTTCGTCATGAGGAATACCTTGTTACGGTAACCATCGCGCAGTGCCTTTCCCATAAGCTCTTCGCTACGGCCGCCGTTATACACGTAGGCGTTATCGAGAAAATTGACGCCCTCGTCGATGGCTATCCGCTGGAGCGTGATGGATTGTTCGGTGGACAACGTGTTTCGGCCGATGTGGGCGCCACCCAGGGACAGCAGCGACACGTGCTCATTGGTCTTACCCAATACGCGGTAAGGCATGCCATTGCGCTTTTCGACCATTTCCGGGGCGCCCCCCAATGACGATACCGCCGCGGCTAATGCCGTTATTTTAAGGAAATTTCTTCGTTCAATGTCCATGGAATGTCCTCCCCTTCCCAAGGCCTTGAATCGCATAGAATTGCCTGCTGCATGTATACAACACCCAATCGAGCCAAATCCTTCCCGTCATTGCCCGAAGGTTTTCCTCAGGAATGGCCTTGATGCGGTCTCATCCCCGCAATCTCTATATCTCCTTTCGCTTCACACCCTTTGTTCTCCCTGGTACCGGTGCTCCACATCCGCTTCCGACCCTGCTACAATGGCCGCTCTCGGGTTACAGTTAACGGTACACGATGCGAGAAGAGTTTCAAAATATAGGCTTCAGCGATTCGGCAAAATCCGCGGAATGTCTGGCGGTCATAGTAGGTGACGATGCCGACGCTCTGGCTCCCGCGCTTGCCGATGCCCTGCAATACGCCGCGGACCCGACCACGGTGCTCGTGCGCATGGACCGCTATTTCGAGATGTGTATTAACCCCCGCACCGAGCGAGCGCTTATGGCGGCCATGCCGCGCTACACGGAAATGCTCGTCGCTATATTCGATCAGAGCCATTATCTCACGGATATCGTCTGCCGCAATCCCGAATTTGTGTCGTGGCTGTGGGAGGAAGCGTCGCTTGACGCGGCCGTCTCCCGCGGGCAACAGGAGGAGGAACTCCGGCGTCAGATTGCCGCGTTCGACAATTTTGGCTCGCGGGCCGCATCCATGCGCCGTTTCAAGCGCCGCGAATTTCTTCGGGTCGCCGTTCGCGATATTTTTGTGCACAGTCCGCTGCAGTCACTGATCGAGGATATGTCGAACTTGGCCGACGCGATGGTCGCGGTAGCTTACGAGTGCGCGTACACTGAGGTTTCGGCACGGTATGGCGTTCCCCAAGTCGAGCACGGCGAAGAAAAGGCGGCGTTTTCTGT
>JAWODE010000362.1:0-4994 GCA_046483455.1 Candidatus Hydrogenedentota bacterium
TGAGGCGCCCGTTAACTGTCAACAATACAGCGCAGAAATGGTTACATGCCCGTCGAACCGCTTTCCTATGGTATGCTTTCAGAACCGGTTATAAGAGAATATTCGAGAATGAAATAGTGGCACCAATTTGTGAGGTGAATTCAGATGTTTATGCACGTTCGTTGCTCATTGACGGTCTTGTTGCTGCTCGGGGGAATTCTCGTGACCGGTAATGCGTCCGGTCAAGAGATGCAGAAAACGGAGAGTACTTTGTACGGTCCGGATATCGTCGCGGCGGTCCGTCGTAATGTCGATCGCTTTGCATGGGCCGGCGCGGCGCGCGACTCGCTTCGCGAGCACGCTCGCCCGTGGCTCGAGATGTCGGAAGACGAACTCTGGGACCTGATGTTCGGCGCGACGATTCCCCGCTCGTGGATGGTCTGGTCGAATGGGTATTGTCCGGCGTGCGAGACCAGCGTGCCCATGTACAACTGGAAAATGGATGCTCTGAATCGCCCTTGGAAGGTCCAATGCCCGCATTGCGGCGAAGTATTCCCGAAAAACGATTTTGGCGCGTTTTATGCGTCCGGTCTCGATGAACACGGCGTTTTCGATCCCGGGAAAGCTGATCGGTCGCTTCTGTTCAACGTTGAACATCCCGACCCCGATGACCCGCTGCATATGTTTGGCGTGGATGATGGGACCGGATACGTGGAAGGCGGCAAGCGCTGGCGGTTCATCGGCGCGTATCTTGTCTACGGCCAGTGGAAACAGGCTATCGTCGACGGCATCCGTACGCTCGCGGCGTTACATTTGATGACCGGCGATCAGGAATGCGCCCGCAAAGCGGCGATTCTGATCGACCGCGTGGCGGACCTGTATCCCACTTTCGATTTTGGCGAACAGGGGTTTGTCTACGAACGCAAAGCCGACCGCGGCTATGTGTCGACATGGCATGACGCCTGCGAGGAAACGCGCGAGATCATTATGGCGTACGACATGATTTTCGAGGCGATCAAGGATGACCCGAAACTGGTTGCGTTTCTGTCGAAGAAATCGCGGGAATACACACTCGAGAACCCGAAGGCGAGCTTTGCCGATATCCAACGCAATATCGAGACGCGGATTCTGCGCGACGCCATTGTCAACCGCCAGAAGATCAGGACCAATTACCCTCGCACCGAGATTGCCTTGGCCATCACGCACGCCGTGCTGGGCATGCCCGAAAACGAAGATGCGTTCTGGGAGATTGTCGACCCCATGCTCGAGAAGGCGACCTCGGTAGACGGCGTGACCGGGGAGAAAGGGCTCGCGGGATACTCGCGGTTCACCATTTCGGCCCTGGGATTGTTTTTGGGGGAATTCATGAAATCCGCCCCCGGTTTTCTGAGCGATGTATTGGAACGTCATCCCGACCTTCGCGACACCTTCCGGTTTTTCGCCGATACCATGTGTCTGGGGCGTTACTATCCCCAAATTGGCGATACCGGCGCGTATTGCCACGCCACGGACGAGTATGTTGGCTTGAATTTCGTCCGTTATGAAAATGGAAGCGGTAGTTCCGGATGGAGCTCCGTGCCGCCGTCCATGTTTACTCTGTGTTGGCAGTACTACAAGGAAACGAACGAGCCGTGGTATCTCCAGATTGCCTATCGCGAAAACGGCAATGCCGCCACAAACCTTCCCTATGATTTTTTCATCGACGACCCTGGGCCCATCGTTGCGGATATTGAGGCGGTGATTGATGAACACGGGCCGGAGCTCGCCCTTGGAAGCGTCGACAAAAAAGAATGGCACCTTGCTCTGATGCGGTCTGGAGAAGGTGAGGCTCGCCGCGTATTGTGGCTCGATTACGATGCGGGGGGCGGTCACGGCCATGCCGACGCCATGAATCTCGGCCTGTTTGCCAAGGGACTGGACTTGTTGCCGGAATTCGGTTATCCGCCGGTGCAATTCGGCGGATGGGGCTCGCCCCGGGCGCGCTGGTATACCATGAGTGCCGCCCACAACACGGTGGTTGTCGACGGAGCCAACTCGATCCGCAATCAGGCCGGCGAGACAAGTCTCTGGGCGGAAGGCGCGAGTTTTCACGCGATGCGTATGTCGGGCGCCAACTTAGTCGGTGGCGAGCGCTTCGAGCGAACAGCTATTATGGTTGATGTTTCGCCCGAGGACTTCTATGTGCTCGATGTCTTTCACGTCAGGGGTGGACATGACCACGCCAAGTTTCTTCACAGCCATTTCGGCGAAGTCGCGGTATCGGGATTGAACCTCGAGCGCGCGGAGGACTACGGCCACGAGACGCAAATGCGCAATTTCCGCATGGACCCCGCCGCCCAGCCCGGCTGGTCCGCGGACTGGGATGTCGAAGACAAGTTAAAACTTCTTGAAGAGCCGCGGGATATTCATCTCCGGTATACGGACTTTACGAAAGGGACGTCCGCGGGTCTGGCCGAAGGCTGGATCGCTCTCCGTGGATTCAAATCCAGCGAAGAGAGCTGGATTCCGCGCGTCGTGGTCCGCCGGCAGAACGCTTCGGACACATCGCCGCTTGAATCGACTTTCGTAGGCGTGCTTGAACCGTACGAAGGAAGCCGCTTTATCAAGGGCATTCGCCGGTTGCCGGTCCAAACGCTGGAAGGACAGCCTCTCGGCGATGCGCACGCCGCCGTCGAGATTGACCTTGCCGATGGGCGCCGGGATATCCTCATTGTGCGCGACCGGCTCGATGGCTCCGCGACGCGAGTGGCCGCGAGCGCCAATACCGAGACCCGCACCGATGGCGAAATTGCACTGGTTCGCTTGAATGCCGACGGCGAAGTTGTCTACACGGCAATTTGCGCCGGCTCGATGCTGGAGTCGGGCGAGTATCTCATGAATCTTGAGGGCATCGCCGAGTTCCACGAAATCGATAATCGGTGAATCCCGGTTATTTTTTGCGCGTAGCCGGCGATTTATACGGTATTGGCATTCCGCGCAAGGGCAGCCGGGCGACGGGTTGCGTTTTTGCCGTAATGCCGTTTTGAATGCGGTCTATTCATCTATTTGGCCCCGTAGTCTTCCCAGACACGGACTTCGTCGGCCGTCGGGAAATCATCGGGCACGTCCTGAGTTACTTCACCGGTGGCGGCCCATTCCGCACCGCGCTGGAGCGTGACGATGAAGCCGACGCACTGAAAAGGGCGCGGGTTTGGGTTGCCGCCCGCATGGCCCAGCACGGTGTGAAAAATACGTCCTTGGTCGTACGCGATGGTGAAGAGTATGGGTTCATGCTCGCCGCTCCCGCCCGTCTTTTTGTCGGAAAAGGCCGTTGTGAGTACCGTAAGATTCTTGGCGGGGCCGCGAAGGCCGTGATACAACTCGTCTTTTGCATGCATCCACGTATCGGGGAGCCCCTTCGTGATGGGGTGTTCCGTATTGCGGTTGACGCACAGCCATTTGTGTTGGCGGCCATGCCCCCCGCCGGGACCCGGCCGGTCGTCGCGGACAATTTTGCCATTGCGCCAGACCACGTAGGGACCATCCTTTTCGTTTCGTCCGCCCCAGCCGCCTAATCCGATGATCTCGTTATATTCGGGCCACTCGGGAAACGCGTTGTCGGCGGCATGGATGACCACTACGCCGCCGCCGTTCTTCACATAGTTTACGAAAGCCTGCTTCGTTTCCTCGCACCACGAAACGCCGTTGTAATCGAGGACCACCACATCAGACGCGGCGAAATCGGGTTTGAAGTTTTCCATGCCTTCCGCGTTTTCGGGACTGATAGCGAGTTCGGCGGTGAACCGTCCCGAGTTCTCCAAAATCTGTTTGATAATCGGGGAACTCGTTTTCCAGTCATGGTTGTTTTGTCCTGTGACGATGAGGGCCTTCAACGTGTCGGCGTGTACCAGCCCGCACACCAGGACAAGAGATAGCGTTAGAAGGAAAAGGGAAGTCGCCTTCAAATTCGTAGATTTCATGGTCCTATCCTTTCAGCTCTGCTAAACCGGGTCGTTTTTCTGGATGAATCCAGCCATTTTGCTCAAATACGCAACCAGATGCAGGGTTTATTGTAATGAGATAACCGCACGCATTTAGAAGGTAGCATCTACCATACTCCTTTTGTTATGTCTCAGGCAATTCATGCTTTTTGCATGTCAAGCCACATTAGAAATGTCCTCTTTTCTTGGGTTCGCGCCGGGGCCCGGTGCGAGACGGAAGAGGGACGGTTCCCACCGTCATTCCTGCGTAAGCAGGAATCCAGAGGGTTTGTGAGACGCGCCCCGTGAATGCACACTGGACCCCTGCTTTCGCAGGGGTGACGGGAGAGAGGACAGTGGAGGCGGAAGGGGGGTGAATCGGAGGATGCGCGGCTCTCATCGCCATTGTTGCGCACGCAGAATTCTAGGCGCTACGGCGGGCGCATCCCCACCGTCATTCCTGCGTAAGCAGGAATCCAGAGGGCTTGCAAGAGGCGCCCTGTGAACGCACACTGGACCCCTGCTTTCGCAGGGGTGACGGGAGAGAGGACAGTGGAGGCGGAAGGGGTGAGTCGGAGGATGCGCGGCTCTCATCGCCATTGCTGCGCACGCAGAATTCTAGGCGCTACCGCGGGCGCATCCCCACCGTCATTCCTGCGTAAGCAGGAATCCAGAGGGCTTGCAAAAGGCCCCCTGTGAACGCACACTGGACCCCTGCTTTCGCAGGGGAGACGGGAGGGGGGCCAACCCGCGCCATTGCGTGGATGTCGGACCGGGGTTTGTGGGACCGGCGCCCTCGCCGGTCATTATCTCGGTGTAGGACTAGCCTCGGCGAGTTGGAGGACGTGTGCGCGATCCTCTCCGTCATTCCTGCGTAAGCAGGAATCCAGAAGGCTTGCGAGAGGCACTGTGTGGAGGCACACTGGCCCCCTGCTTTCGCAGGGGAGACGGGAGGGGGGCCAACGCGCGCCATTGCGTGGATGTCGGACCGGGGTTTGTGGGACCGGCGCCCTCGCCGGTCATTATCTCGGTGTAGGACTTGCCTCGGCGAGTTGG
>JAWODE010000522.1:0-8647 GCA_046483455.1 Candidatus Hydrogenedentota bacterium
AACCGTTCTCAGGCATGGTGGCAAGCGCGTTTCTCAAGATGCTTTCGGCTAAATCCAGTTGGCCCGTAATGCGGTAAACGCGGGCGGCATCCAGAACCGACTGGGAATTAGTGGGATACAATTGATAGGTCAATTCCGCGACCCCGCGCGCGCGCTCGAGATCGCCATTTTCAACGAGCAGCGTGAGCAACAAGCGCCGCGCTCCCAAGTTGTTCGGGTAAAGCACCAGGAGTCTATCCAGCACTTGAGCCGCATATTGGGGCAACTGCGCGGTCCGGTATAAGGTGGCCAGATTATAGAGGGCCACGGCATTTTCGGGTGACTTCGCATAGCACGCGGAGAGTTCCTGCATAGCCTTGGCCCGGGCGCCCACGAGCATCAACGCGAATCCGTAGGCATTGTCGCGAAGGATGGCGCGTTTCGGGTCCGTCTCTGTCCAGGAATCAAACACGTTCACAACAGCTTCCGGTTTCTTCTCTTCCAGTGCGGCGAGCAACGCCGAGAGAGGCGAATCGGCGGGCAAAGCCTCGGCGAGTTGCCGGGCACGCGCGCGTTCGCCTGAAAACAGGGCGGCGAGGACGAGGGTCTCGCGCAAATTTGGTTCTTCGCTGGCTAAAAGGGTGTCGCTTTGCCGAAGAAGTTCGTCCAGTTGGGCCTGTTTCCATAGGGTCTGCCATGAAGCCTCCTCGACCGGGGTAACGTCAGGGCTGGGGGCCGGCGTCTCGTCTGCCGGAGGCGTTTCCGCTTCTTCGGAACCTGTTTCTCCGGCTTGTTGACTCCGTGCCATGGCCAAGTGTTCGCGCACGATTTCGAAATTCGGGAGGGCCTGTGCGGCCGTTTGAAGATAAGGAATGGCTTGTTTGCGCTGTTCGCGGGCAAGGAGGCACGCCCCGACAACATAATTGGCCCATCCCGACTCGGGCAGCTCGGTGAGAACAGCCCGACCGATTTCTTCCGCCTCGTCATATTCTCCTTTGTTTATGAGGCTGCGGGCCAACGCCAACTGGAGGCCCACGTCATCGGGATTTTGGTCCACCATTTCGCGAAATTGCTCAATGATTTCGTCGATTTTGCCTTGCTTTTGATAGACTTCCACGAGTTTCATGCGGGCGCTGAGCGAATCCGGGTCCAATGTTTCAAGGACGCTTTCGAGAATCTCGATGGCTTTCGCATCATCCCCTGCACTCATGTATGAAGAAGCCAAACTGATGCGGACATCGGCTGATTCGGGAAAGGTCCGGCTTAGATTTTCGAGTAATGTAACGGCTTCATCGGTCTGGTCGGTTGTTCGTAAAATAAAGGCCTTGAGAAGACCGCCTTTAAGAGGGTTGACTTTCTCATAGGCGTTCGCCAGTTCCGTGGCGTCGGCGGTCCGCTCACGCCGCAACAGAATCGGCACCGCTTCTTCGTAAGCGGCTCCAATCGAGGGTTCGCGCCCAATTACCGTTTGGTAATGCTCGAGGGCCGCTTCCAGATTATCTTGTGCGGCCAGGCAGCGGGCAAGACCTAATTCAGCCTCCATATTCCCGGGGTCCATCGCAAGGGCTTTTTCGAAGGCTTGCCGGGCTTCCGCAAACTTACCTAGGCCGAGAAACGTGTTGCCAATTTCGGCTTGTTGCTGACTTCTTCTGCCGCTGCACCCTGTGGCGATAACGGCCAAAAGGCATGCGATAAGCGCTACGCCCAGAACCCGCGCATATCGGCGAATCGTCTCGGAATTCATAATGTCTCCCTTCTTCATCCGCGCCACGCTCCCGTCCGTTGGCCGGAAGGGGCCGCGGACCCGCCCGAACCGATCACGGAACGCGTTCCTGCAATACCGGGGTAAATTTGAGAGCGAAATCCTCGAGCGTTTCGAAGGCGCGCTCTGGACTTTGCCCCGGACGCAAAATTGCGGAAACCTTTATCATGGTCGAGGTAGGCGAGCCAAACATCAACCGCGTCTTCGCCCAATGAAACGCATTGACGAAGAAATTGCCGGTAAGCTCGTCACCCGTTTTGAACCAATACAAGACCAACTGACGCATTTCTCCGTTTACGAGTACGAGCTTTTTCGCATCGAAAAAGAAGCCCACCGGATGGGTGGTCTGCGTCTGGATTTCCCATCCGCCGCCTACGAGGCACACCTCGGGAAAGTGCAAACTCCTTCGCGAGGTGCTGTGCACGATGGTTAATTGGACATGTTTTTGCGGAGGCGCTGCATAATTACGAATCAGAATCATATTGGTTCCAAGGACTTGCTTTACATGGTCCTCGACTTCCACATCAGCCCCTTGCTTTACGTACTCGCCGATATGATCGGGGATGTGCAGCTCGGTCATTGCGGGCAACGCGACACGGGCGTTGGCATGCGCCCTCAGAATGCTGAGATGCGCGGCGGCGGCCAAACAAAGAATGAGCACCAGGCCGATGTAGTGTTTCATGCTGTAGTTTCCTTTGTGTCTCTCGCGGGCATGATCTTGCGGAGGAATCCTTCCAGGGAAAAGAAACAGATGAAGGCCACCACGAAAATCAGAATGCCGGAAACATCGTGGAATGTGCCTGCAGCCACCTCACTGCCGTAAAAATGCCCGACGACACACAACGCGAAAATGCGAAGAATGTTTGTGAGTACGGCGATCATGGGCGCGATGGGAAAAAACAACAGGAGTCGCGCAACCCAGTGCGTCTTGCTGATATATGCCATGAGCGCACCAAGCGCGAGAAGGGCAATGAGCGAACGCAGTCCCCCGCACACTTCCCCCACCAGCAGAAAATCATCGCCAAAGTACACATAAGACCCTTCGCGCACCAAGGGTAAGGTAAATAGATTTGCCAATCGAACGGCCGATTCCGTGGCCAAGAGTTTCAATTTGAGGGCGAAACTCTGCGTGATCGAGGTAGGGATGGGAATCATGAAGAAAAGGAACGCTATCGGAAACCAGAGGCGTTTGGTACGTTGAACACCGTGCGTGAGTAGTAAGACACCCGCAATCATGGGAATCAAAGACAGGTGAGTAATCACGCCAAATCCCAAAAAATCGCCGACGAGCAACATGAGCGTGGCCCCAATTACCCACGGATAGCCCCATGCCGAGGGAACACGGGGAATCGCCGCAAGCGCGTGCCGGTCACGCCAGACGAAAAACAGACTGATAAAGGGTATGAGAAAACCATGGGAATAGTACGAGTCCGTCATCGTCCAACCGATCCGCAATTCGCGTGCCACGTTCCAATAGATAATAACCAGGAGCGCGATGACGAGGAGGTCTTTATATTCGAACAATGCGCGCAGGGATGACACGCCCGATTTGCCGTCATCGGTTTGGCTGGAAGTGGCGGGCGCCTGCGAATTCTGCGTCATAGATTAATTCTCCCGTCCAATTTTTTCTTCAAGACGCCTGAGCCAAGGGGGCGTGCCGGAAGTATTTTCCTTTGCTTTTCTCACGGCGCTTTCGTAGTAGGTTCTTGCCAAGTCTTTCTCTTCGAGGCCCCAATACGTTTCAGCCAGCGCCGCATCGAATTCCGCCGTTGTATCGGGATTTTGTAGCGACGCCTCCTGAAGGTCTTTTAATGCGGCCGCATATTGCTCTTCCCGGAGATGCAACATACCGCGAAGAGCGAGATAGTCCGGCCGACGCTCCTGGGAGATAGCGTCTTCCAATGCCTCGCGCGCTTCCTGCTCGCGCCCGGGCTCCCGGCTCAGCACCGAAGCTTTGATGAACAAGACTTCTGCATCGAGAGGATCATGTTTGAGGTAGCGGTCACAGGCCGCCAAAATACTCGCGGGACTCCCCCGTCGAACTTGCAAATCGACCATTACCCGCAATGCGGGAAGAAAATCCCGGTCGATGACCAAGGCACGGGTAAGCGCCGTGGATGCCGCGTCCGCCTTGGATGGTTCGTTCGCGCTCAAGTAGAAGCGTGCAAGAGCCACAAAGGCTTCGGCATCTTTCTCGTGCTTTTCCACGTAACTTTTGAGGATTTCTTCGGCTTCCGCGAAGGAATTCTGCTGGGCTAGCGCCGCCGCTAAAGCGCGAACGATGGAGAAATCATCCGGATTGGCTTCATATTGTTTGCGCAACACCGCCTCGGCATCCGGAGCCTTGCCTTGCGCCAACATGATACGGCCTTGCAGGGCTTCGATGATTGCGCTGCGTTGGGCATCGTCTTCGATACCTGCTCTAAGCCGTTCCAGCGTATGCGCTGCTTCACGGAGCTGGTCTGTTGCTATATACGTGTTGACCAGCAATTCCAACGCGGCCACGTTGTTCGGCATCTCGGACAGCACGCTTTCAAGCAGGTCGCGGGCCTCGAGATAACGCTGCATGCGAAACAATATTTCGGCGCGCCATAAATCGATGGCCCCCGATTGAGATGCAGCTTCGGCGGCTCTTGATGCAAATTCCAAGGCTTGGGAAAGGGTTCCGCGCAGAGAAGCCACGCTTGCCATCCCCATCAACGCGGACACACTGTCGGCATCCATTTCCAGCGCCTTCTTGAAAGCTGTTTCGGCCTCGTCGAGAGCCGGCGGAGTCGCGCGCAGGTGGATGATGCCTTCCATTGTGAGCAGCATGGAGTTGTTTTCCTCGTCTCCCACATTCTGAGCAAGGATGGTGCGCGCCTCTTCGAGCTCCCTCTGCCCGCCCCGTTCCATCAAACGCCATACCAGTTGCTCCTTAACGCGGTTTAAGGCTGCTTCCGCGTCTTTGTGCCCGGCCACCTGCAATTGCACCTCGTTATACAGACGGAGGGCCTTTTCGTCTTCTTCCAAGCGCAGGGCCACGGCGATTTGCTCGACGGCGAGTTCTGCCTTTGCAGCTTCTCCCGACAGCTGTTCGACGCCCATGGTGAGGGAACGCCGCGCAAGATCAGGCTGGCCATGGGCGGAAAAGAAGCGCGACCATTGCCGCACCTCTTCAACAGACGCCTCCTGTTTTGTCATGTTCTTTTCAAAACATTCCCAGGCACGATCGGGGTTGTCTTCCGCGAGCGCGAGATTGGCGTGAGTTCGGGCCAAGGCCTCAAAGGCAACGCCGGATTCCTCTGCACGTTGAAGGGTCTCGCGGGCTTGATCGAGATTGTTGGTAGCGATATAGGCGTCAGCAAGGCCCGCATAGGCACGCGCTTCTCCGGGACTTTGCTCAATTGCCCGAGTGAAAAGGCTCTCGACGGTATCGAGTTGCGAGGCAAGCGTTCCTTCGCTCATGGCCGAGGCCAGTAATGCACGCGCTGACGAGAGGATTGTCTCAGGCAGGGCGCTCTCGTTGCCCAAGACGGTTCGTGCGGCCGCGCGTATCTCCTGGGGGTCGGCGCGAAGACCCTTCGCTTCCCTCAAAAGTTTGTGTGCATTTTCATCGGTGGGATTCTCCTTGAGGTATATTTCAAGGTGATTCCGGGCTTCTTTCGGTTTTCCCTGCAGCAAATTGGCCACGCCCAAAAAGAACCGGGCGGCGCTCATGCTGGGATTCTGTTCCAGAACCGCCGATAGATGCTCGACCGCTGCATCCGCGTCACCTTCGACAAGCAATACCCGCCCTTGCAAGTAATTTAACGGCACCTGGTGGTTTGGATAGCTCTTTTCGTAGGCGGCAATAATCTCGCGGGCCTCGTCCAGCTTTTGCTGTGTAATAAGCAACTCGGCCAAGCGGACAAACAATTCCGGGTTGTCTAGACGCACCTCGGGAGCCACGTTGCGCAAAACGTCCAGCGACGCCTGATGCTCGCCTTTTTCTGCAAGGGCTTGGGCCAGCACCAAGTACATGCGTGCCAGGCCGGAGTCTTGTTCAAGCGCCGCGCGGGCGGATTGGACCGCCGTATCATAGTTCTCGCTCATTAACGAGAACCGCGCCTCAAGAGCGAGCACATCGGGATGGTCGCTCCCCAATGCCTTGGCTTTGTTCAACTCCTTGGCGACCGCGGCCATGTCTTGTTCCTGCAGAAAGTACTCGGCCCGAATCACGTATGTTTTCGGATCGTCGGGGTGTGTTTGCACGGCTTGCTCGAGGATACCCTGCGCCTGTTCGGTGAGATTCATCTCGCGCAGGAGCCGGGCCAAGTTCCCGAAGGCTTCGGGCTTCGCGATCTTTTGGTCTATGAGTTCCCGGTACGCCGCGACGGCATCGTTCCGATTCCCGATGTTGTCCAAGGCATAAGCCTGCTCATGTTTTAAGTCGACATTGTCGGGGTCCTTTTCGAGCATCCGCCCCGCGAGGTAGTGAATTTCATGCCATGCGCCGAGTTTTTTTTGGATGTCAAATAAAGCTTGTTCGATGTCCTTGTTATCGGGATCATAATGCAGAATCTGGCGGTAGGCGGTGGCCGCTTGCGACAGATTCGATCGTCGGGTGCCTTCGCGGTTAAGGCTGGCTTCCGCATACTTTTCGAGCGTTTGGATATCATCCCGCTCGCGGTTCAAGTAGAACCCGTAACGGTGAACAGCGGTGTCCCAATCACCTGTAGCGAAAGCGTCTTCTGCTTCCGCAAGCCACTGCCGTGTCTGGTACTGCCGGTAAAGGAGGTATCCCCCCCCGCTTGCCAAGAGCAGGAAAAGCAGCACAGCGATAGAAATGGCCGAGATGATCCAGAATTTTCGTGACAAGTTCTTTCCCTCCTCACAGCGATTCGGCGCCGCGCATCACGAATCTTTCCGCCCTTCTGAATTTGCGGTCGGGCACCGAAGGAACTCCTTGAGTAAAAGTATGAGAAAATAGCTGTCTTGCACAAGGTAACGTCGCCACAAACGCCGAGGTTCATGCATTAAGCGCCACATCCATTCGCATCCAATTCGTTGCACCCATAGGGGAGCCCGGCGCACACGCTCCGCGGCAAAATCGAGTCCTGCGCCGACGCCCAGGACAACCGGCACACTTAGAGCCGCCGTGTAGCGCAACAACCATATCTCTTGCCGGGGTGACCCCAAAGCTACGAAGCACAGGTCCGGGCGGGAAGCCCGTACGCGTTCTACGGCCTCCGCGTTTTGTACGGCATCTTGTTCAAAACCCAGTGGAGGGCTATAGAATCCGGCGACCTGTAACGCCGGGTGTTTTTCACGTAATTTGCGCGCCGCTTCCTCTGCAATGCCTTCGGCCGCACCGAGGAAAAAAACGCGATACCCTTTTTCCGCGGCGTACGCCGAAAGACGAGGGACTAAATCCGACCCGCTAAGCTTCTCGCGCAAGGGCTTGCGAAGAAGCTTCGCACACCACATCAGAGGCACACCGTCAGCCAAGCGTAACGCGGCATGCGCGTAGGCTTCCCGAAACTCGTTGTCAACTCGCAACCGGCAGACATGATCCACGTTGGGAGTAACGATGTAGGCCGGTGTTCTGCGTCCGATCTGTTCGTCCAGCCAATGGCAGAGCTCTTCGAATGAGATGTTTGAGAAATTTACTCCGAAAAGAACGGTCTCTTTGAAGGGGGGCACTGTGGGCCCCGAGGGGTGTAACTCGTCATGCCTTTGGATCGCCCTCTCGGCCTGCATCACTCGTGCCTTGCTCCAATCGGTTGCGCGGGAGCGCCCACGGCAATTGCATTTGAATCCACATCGCGGGTCACAACGCTATTTGCACCTATTACCGCGCCATCGCCCACAGTAACGCCCTTCAACACACAGGCGCCACGACCGATCCACGCGTCTTCGCCAATCGTGACGGGATGAGCGATGTGGGCTTGGCGGCGAATGGGTTGTCCGAGTCTTGTGCCGTGATTGGCGTCACGGATGCTGGCGTATTCGCCCATCATGACAAAGTCCTTAATCACAATCTTGTCGTACGCGACGATCGTCGCCCCATCGTTGATAACGCAATTCGCCCCTATTTCAATGCTCCCGCTATCGCTTGTCTCGAGGTAGATATGCCTTCCCAGCCGGGTTCCCTTGCCGATATCGATAAGACCGGACCCCTCGACCGTCACGACTCCGAAAAACTGTACACCGGGGGCGACCCGGCCGCGGATTTGCGAACGGGCCCACGTTTCAAACAAAAACATGGCTATCCGTCTGCCCAAAGGACGGAAAAAGCGCGGTGGCATGCCGAGGGCTTGGGCCAACGTGGACCGAAACGCGACGAAAAATGGCGGCAATTTCATCTTTTTATCTTGCCTCTAACCGAGATTACTGTTCTTCGCCCGGTTCGTCTTCCCCGTTTTCCTCGGAATCTACAAGCACAATGCTTGCATCCTCCTCTTCTTCATCGTACGCGAGCTGGACTTCGGGCATACCGGTTTGTTTGCCGCGGCCTTCTTCCAGGTAGTCGTAGTATTGGTGGAGGTTCCTGCGCAAATAACCGCCGCGCGTCGGTCTAACCTTGTTCAGTACCACGCCAATAACGTTTGCTCCGATTTGTCGAAGATCGTTGAGACAGCGCTGCACCATGCCCGTTGTGGAAGCCCCTACGCCAACCACTACAACAACGCCGTCCACGACGGGAGCCAACAGTTTTGCGTCCGCCATAAGCAAAGCCGGAGGGGTATCGATAATCACATGATCGAAGGCGTGCTCCGCCTGTTCGAAAAACGCCACCATATCGCGGGACGCCAGCTTACCGACGACAATATCGCGCTGGGTGCCCGGTCCAATGACGTACAAGTTGGCGTATTCGGTTTCCCGCACAATCTCGTTGGGTTCCCGCTCGCCGAACAGCACATCGCCAAGGCCCGGGCCGGGTTC
>JAWODE010000569.1:0-7272 GCA_046483455.1 Candidatus Hydrogenedentota bacterium
GCATTTCACACAGCACCAGGGTGAGCGAGATTTTCTCTTGTTCATCCATCAACCTGGGCATGACTAAGGAAACCACACCAGGCGGTCAACTGATGAAAATGGGGGTCCACCCTACCTGCTGTGCGATGCCCTGCCCACAGGAAGCACAACAATCATAGATCGAAAGAAATATCCCAAAACAGTCTGTTCGCAGAAAAAACATGTGCTCTCTTCACAACCCAAGTCTGCGCTAGCAGGTTATTGGCCGAGGCTCCAGTCGAGGAACGGCTTGAGCTCGCGGGCGCGCGTGGGGTGGCGCATTTTTCGCAGGGCTTTGGCTTCTATCTGGCGCACGCGTTCGCGGGTGACGTTGAACACGCTTCCGACTTCCTCGAGGGTCCGGGGGTATCCGTCGCCGAGTCCGAAGCGCAAGCGCAACACCTTTTCTTCGCGTTCGGTAAGGGACCCGAGCACTTGCGACAACTCTTCCTGGAACACAGCAAATGCCGTCGAGTTCGCCGGAGATTCGGCGGTTTTATCTTCGATGAAATCGCCGAAATTGCTGTCGCCGTCATCGCCCACGGGGGTTTCGAGGCTGATGGCTTCCTGGGCGATCTTGAGGATGCTGCGCACTTTGTCGGCCGACATTTCCATTTCTCCGGCGATTTCCTCGGCGGTGGGCTCGCGTCCGTAGGTTTGTACGAGCCGGCGACTGGTGCGCACGAGTTTGTTGATCGATTCGATCATGTGCACGGGGATGCGGATGGTGCGGGCCTGGTCGGCGATGGATCGGGTAATGGCCTGACGAATCCACCACGTAGCGTAGGTACTGAATTTATAACCGCGGCGGTATTCGAACTTGTCGACGGCTTTCATAAGCCCGATATTGCCTTCCTGAATGAGATCGAGGAAGGACATGCCGCGGTTGGTGTACTTCTTTCCAATACTGACGACCAGACGAAGGTTGGCTTCGACCAGTTCCATCTTCGCCTTGTAGATTTTCTCTTCTTTTTCACGAATGGTGTCGATCAGTTCGGTGATGGCATCCGCTTCAAGTTTAGCATCGGACTCGATCTGGTCGATCTTGCGTTGGGCCAGCAGCAGGCGGCGTTCGGCGTCGAAGATAAGGTCGCGGTCGACGCCGAGTTTTTTGGCGCTCGACGGTGTACGCCGCAGTTTGACGGCGATATCGTGGATTTCACCGGCGCTGAACCCGACTTCCCGCTCGATGCGGTCGATTTCATCGCGCGCCGAGGCAATACGCCTCTTGAGACTTTTGATTTTCCGCGCGATCTTCATCATTTCTTTGGTCTTCAACTTAAAGGCTTTAACGACGTCGATCTGCCGCCCGCGGGCTGCCGCAATCTTTTTCTGGATATTCGCACGGCTTCTCTCGGAAAGATTCGAGCGCCGTGTCCGTTTCTCCTGCTGTTCGATTTCGGCTTCGGCCTGAGCCATCTGCTCCATCAGCTTGGGCAACTGGTTAATGAACTCGTTTTGGTGTTTCGGACTTTCGATATCCGTGATCTGGGCAAAATCCAGCTTGCCCGCCAGAATCCGCGCCGCGATCATGCTCACTTCTTTCATGGTGTATGGGGTATGGTGCAACACATCGATAAGCTCGAGCTCGGCCTCTTCGATGCGCTTCGCGATCGCCACTTCCTGGTCTTTGGTGAGAAGGGGAACGCGCCCCATTTCACGCAAGTACATGCGCACGGGGTCGTCGGCGCGTTCGAGCCTGGTCTGCGCAGCCTCGCGCTTAGCCTGGGCACGACGCTGCTGTTTTTCGCGCTGCTGCTGCTTTTTCTGAGACTCGCTGTCAACGCGAAATTCATCCACAATGTCGATGTCCATTCCGCTGAGCATGACCATCATTTCGTCGATGTCCTCAACGGAAGCGCCCTCAGGCATAACCTTGTTCAGGTCATCATAGGTAAGCTTGCCCTGCTTTTCCCTGGCAAGGTCCAAGGCTTTCTTCTTCTTTTTTCCGTTCAATGTGTTCTTTTTCTTGCTGCTGATAGGCATTGTGCAATTTTACTCCCAGATGCTTCAGCTCTCTATGCAATTATCGCACATGAAGCCGGAAACTCGCTGGTTCCTCGAGGGGATCACGCGGCGCCCAGCTCTTGTATCCTCTTGTCTATGCTTATTTTCTGAGGCAATAACTCGAGTACCCGGCTGCTGTCATTTTCGTTTTCGGCTTTCCGGATGGCCTCTTGAAGCTTTGCCGATTCCTGTTTGAGCGCGTCCCGCTCGAGCCTGGCCAGCCGTTTTTCAACGAGAATCTCGGCGCGTTCGGGTTCGGGAGGCGTTTGGCTCGTGGCCGCCGTAAACATCTGGCGTGCCGTTTCGTCCTCGAGTTCGTATATCGTTTCAGGGCTTATCCCCTTGAGTATTTGGGCCAATACCCTGATAAATGGAGTATGGGGCAACTCGAGATGCTCAAGGGCCGCCCGGACATTCTCCCGCAAAGGCTCAACATTTACCATCACCGCGAGAAAATCACAATCGTCCGCGTTAATCTTTGCGGTATCGGCGCTGGTTTGCACTTGCTGAGCCGCGCGGCGCGCGCCCTGACGGGCCCTCTTCTGATATTCACTGCGTACAGACCATTCATTTAGATTCAAAACCTGGGCTACACGTTTCAAGTATTCTTCTCGACGCAGTTCGTCATCCAAATGGGTCAGGATCGTGAACAACTCCCGGGCCACGCTTGTGCGACCCTCGATCGTCTCAAGACGGTCGCGGCTCATGTCAACATAGAACGTCACGAAATCCGGTGCGGAAGCGACCCGCTCGAGGAAGGCTTCCGCCCCTTGCGTTTGAATAAACTCATCCGGGTCTTGTCCTTCCGGCAGGGTGAGCGCCCGCACGGTGAGCCCTGCCGCCGTAAGTATGGAAACACCGCGGATCGCGGCCCGAATTCCGGCAGCATCGCCGTCGTAGACAATCACGACCTCAGTGACATAACGGTTCAACAGCCGGGCTTGGTCGATGGTCAGGGCGGTGCCGCAGGTCGCCACCACGTTCTCGATGCCCGCGTCAAAAGGCCGGAGCAAATCGAAGTAGCCCTCGACGAGTATCGCCCGCTTTTCCCGGCGCATAGCGTCGCGAGCCTCGTACAAACCGTACAAAATGCGGCTCTTCTTATACAGGTCGTTCTCGGGCGTGTTGATGTATTTCGCGGGAGAATCGCCGCTGAGGTCCCGGCCTCCGAAAGCCACCACGCGGCCGGAGGTATCTCGAATCGGCACCATCAACCGATCCCGAAAAAAGTCGTACAAGGAGCCGCGGTCGCTTCGGCGCGCCAGCCCCGACGCCTCGAGCAAGCGTTCATCGAACCCTTTCAGACGCGCTGCGTCCGTAAAATTACTCCAGCCGTCGGCGGCGTAACCAAGGCCGAATCGCTCGATGGTTTCTTCCTTGAGATTGCGTGTATTCAAATATCTGTGCCCCTTGCCCCCTCGAAGGGGGTCACGAAGCGTATCGGCAAAAAACTGTGCCGCCCACGCATTCACCTCGCGCAACCGGGCGCGGTGTTTATCCGCGCCTCGTTCGCCCGAGGTCTTGGCGGGCAGGCGAATTCCTGCATCATCCGCCAGACGCTGCAGTGCCTCGGTAAACGTTAAGCCGTCAAACTCGCGCAGAAACGAGATGGCATCCCCTCCTTTCCCGCATCCGAAACAGTGGTACGTTTGGCGGTCGCGGCTAACGGTAAAAGAGGGTGTCTTTTCTTGATGAAACGGGCATAACGCCAGAAACCGTCCCCCGCTTGAAGGCTTCAATTCCAGGGCACGGCCCACCACCTCCACGATGTCGGTGGCTCTCAAGACCTCGTTAATAATCTCTTTGTTATACGCGGCCAAAGGCTGACCAAAGATGTTCTACAGGGACAAACGGCTCTGTGCAAAGATAGGCCCGCCCCGCCCACCACAATGGTTTGCCGCACAAAGTTCCGGGTCTTCCCTTCGTGCGGCCCACACCCTCGGCTGGACTGCCTGAATCTTCACAAGCCCCTGCAAAAGCTTGGGTTGCAGAATATTGGAGACATGAATTCCTCCACGATTCCGCAAACCGTTTCCCATTATAAGATCATCACGAGAAAAAAGGCGATCAGGTACGGACAGGCGTAATAAGCCTCTGCGCTGTCAAACCGGCCAAAATGTACCACAGGTTACGCACTTTGTCAAACCTCACCCACTACTTTGCAGGAAAATTGAAGTAAGGGCCGTCTCCACCGTATTCTTGATGCCGTTTTGACCCTTTTTCAACGCTCTCACCTGGAAAGGACACCCATGCACGCGGAAATCATTATGATTGGCACCGAACTTCTTTTGGGGCAGATTGTGGATACGAATGCTTCGTTTATAGGACAGGTTCTAGCAGAAAACGGTATCAACCTGTACCAGAAGACCACGGTTGGCGATAACCGGGGGCGGATCGTCCGTGCCCTCGAAACCGCCCTCGAACGCGCCGACGTGGTCCTCACTTCCGGGGGACTCGGACCGACAGAAGACGACGTCACCCGCGAGTGTATTGCTGACGTGTTCGGTAGGCCCCTGGAATTGCGCCCTGAGTTGGTCCAGCAGCTCGAAGACCGTTTCAGGCGTATTGGACGCCGTCCCACCCATAATAATCTCAAACAAGCCCATGCACCAGCGGGGGCGACCGCCATCGAAAATCCCCATGGCACAGCCCCCGGCCTGATAATGGAAGACCAGCGAGGGATTGTGATTGCCATGCCCGGGGTGCCCCGGGAACTCAAACCGATGCTTCGCGAGAAGGTGCTTCCTTTTTTGCGTAAACGATTTAACCTGAAAGGGTTAGTGCATTACCGCGTACTAAAAGTGTGCGGTGTTGGTGAATCAACCATCGACAATGCCATCGGACATCTCATTCGAGATTCGGAGAATCCTACAGTGGGACTCCTCGCTTCGCCGGATGCCGTCAAGATACGCATCGCCGCGCGTGCGGACACCAAGGCCCGGGCTCTGGCCATGATCGACGAAATGGCTGGGCGAATTCGCGGGCATCTGCCGGGACTTGTCATGGGCACGGATAACGAGACGCTCGAGGGCGTCGTGGATAAACTGTTGAAAGCACGGGGTTGGCGGCTTGCTCTCGGGGAAACCCACACTGGTGGGATGATCGCGCAGCGCATGAGCTTTGTGAACGCTTCCTCGTTTGCCGGCGGCCTGGTGACCTCCCTCGCGCCCGTTACCGCAAACGAGGCGGCCTTGCATGCCCGCGATCTGGCGGATGAAGCCAGGCGTTATTTTGACGCCGACTGCGGTTTTGCGAGCGTGCCTTGTGAGACGGCAGGAAACGCGGCCGCCGTCTTCCTGACCACTGGCGATATCCAGGAATGGGAACTGCGTTTCTCGTCTCTGAGCGACATTTATCAGCTCCGAGCCGCTATAGCATGCCTTGAGCGGTTGCGGCGCTATCTGGCGAACGTCACCGAGGGACCTATCTAAGCTTCTTATACATAAGCTATTTATCGATAATACTTTACACCGCCTCAACCTCTTGAGAATGGGAGCCGCGGAGATAGTTGTGTCTTGATCGTGCCTTGCTCACGGCTGGCAGTTCCCCGGCTCCCGGAAACACAGGAGGTTCCGGGCAAAATATTTTCGCTTCGCCCGGGCACGTGTCTTGATGGCGAGTTGCTTTGTCGAATAAAGGTCCCGATTAAAATAATGTTGCTTAGACGGGCTCATTTGTGTAAACTATGTCCCCTGAGAAAGCCAATTCTGGAGAGAAGGGCGCACTTTGGGATCGGTGGTCTTTGCGGTCAACCTCCTTGGGTAAAAGGCAACCGGTTCACAATACATACATAAATTACCTTAAACTCTCGGGCATCGCTGGGTATTCACAAGACTTTCAGCGAAGAAAAGGGCGAGTGCGTTGCTAAGTAAAGGAGAGCTTCGAAATGTTTGAGCTTGTTGCGCTTATGCTACTGTCGCAACAGCCGCCAGAACCTTTCGTAGAAGGCGTGGCCTCGTATTATACGGTGGCCAGCAGCAGTACGATAACGGCTTCAGGTGAACAGATGCGCGACACTGCGTTGACGTGCGCCATGCGTGAAGGTAAATTCGGTCATTACTACCTGGTGGTTGCGGCAAGTGGCCGCTCCGTTGTTGTGAAACTGAATGATCGCGGTCCGTATGTGGGGCGCCGTGTCATTGATCTTTCCAAGGCGGCGATGCGGCAATTGCATCCATCCCATGGTCTTATGTGGGTAAAAGTTTATGAGCTGGGCGAAAAAGTTCCTCCTGAACTCGCGTCTAAACAGTAACTTATGCCCACGAAGCAGCCGGCGGTTCCTGAAAAGTAACCGCCGGCTGTTTTGTGTTCGCCCTTAGGTTTTGCTAAAACATGCGGCAGGGGTTGAGATTTTCAGGAAAAACAGGGCTCCGGACTCGACGAAGGCCAGGACCAACACATCTCGTTCTGAGCCTCCAACAGGGTCTGTCGATAACAACGCATATAGATTAATGAAGCCGAAATATACAGAAGAGCATGGGCACGTCCGTCATGCCGTTTTGCCTTCACGCGCAGGGGTCTCGCTGTTCATTGTTCTCGTCCTGAGCGGTCTCGTGCTGGGGAGCGCGGCACGGTCGGTTTCACTTGCCGAAACACGAGGTCATGACTGGAAACCCCTCTTCACAGGCATTGATTATTTGCCTCTCAATAAAGAAACGCCCGCCCTCTTGTCCGCTCACGCTGTCCGAGTTGATCTCAAGGACCCGGATATACGCTTCTTCGTGACTCCTCCGAATGGAGACCACGACAAAGAGACGGACGGACTGAAGACCACGACTTTTCTCGAGGAATACGGCTGCCAGGTGGCCATTAATGCCACGCCCTTCTCGCCCGACGGAGAAACCGAGGGAGAAGCCCGCGACGTCCTTGGATTGTCCATTTCCGAGGGCGACGTGTACTCGAATGCCCATGGAGAATGGGGAGCACTACTTATCACGAAAGAAAACCGAGCTCGGATCGAGACGCCGCCGTTCAAAACCGATGACGTCTATAACGCCGTGGGAGGCTATCATTTACTGCTCAAAAACGGCGAGAATGTCGCCAACGATGACGAAAAACACCCCCGAACTGCCGTCGCGCTTTCGGAGAACAATCGCTATCTCTTCCTTTTAGTGATTGACGGCCGCCAATCGGGCCACAGCATGGGTGCATCCACCGCCCAGACCGCCAAACTACTCAAGTCCCTCGGAGCCTACGACGCGCTTAATCTTGACGGCGGTGGCTCGACGGTCATGGTTGTAGACCAAG
>JAWODE010000715.1:0-14245 GCA_046483455.1 Candidatus Hydrogenedentota bacterium
GAGGAAGTTAAAAAGGCCCTCGAAGGGTTGCTGGAACCCGAGACCAAGGAAGTGATCACCGGACATGCCGAGGTTCGCGAAGTTTTCCGCTCGTCCGCTGTCGGCAACATCGCGGGCTGCTATGTACAGGATGGCGAAGTGAGTCGCTCATCTCTCATTCGGGTTGTGCGCGATGATGTCGTCCTGCACGAAGGGAAAATTGGCTCCTTGCGTAGGGAGAAGGACGATGTCCGTACGGTTTCCTCGGGGTATGAATGCGGCATTGTTCTTGAGAACTTCCAGGATATTAAGACAGGAGACGTTATCGAAGCGTACCGGCTCGACAAGGTCGCTCAAAAGCTTGAATAACCCTTCTTGATCCGGCTTCGAGCGTAAAGGCTGCCCTGTGACGATAGGCGTACTCAAATTGGACCTTCTTATCCTCGGGGCGCGCTCTCTCAAGGACAAGCGGCGCGTGGTAAAAAGCTTGAAGGACCGAATACGCCATCGGTTCAATGGCTCTGTTGCCGAAATTGATTATTTGGACGAATGGCGGCGCGCGCGTTTGGCCATTTGCGTCGTATCGCGCGAAAGCCGTTTTGCCAATGCCCAACTTAACGAAATTGCACGTTTTGCGACAGCCAACAGCACTGCCGAAGTTGCGAACATCGAAATAGAGATGCTTTAGAGTGATGAGCGGAAGTAGAGAAAAACGAGCGGGAGAATTGGTGCGACAGGAGATAGCCAATCTTCTGACCAGCGGGTTAAAAGACCCTCGAATAGGATTTGTTTCGGTGATGCATGTTCGCATGTCTTCCGATCTCCGTTATGCGAATGTTTATGTGAGTCTCTTCGGTGATGAGAGCGAACGCAAGCGCTCCCTTGCGGCGCTGCGGAATTCGGCCGGCTGGCTGCGGGGGGAAATTGGCCGGCGCTTGCGAATGCGCTATGCTCCCGAGATTCGTTTTTTCGAAGACACTTCCATAGATGAGGCGTTTCGTCTCGAGGAAATTTTCCGAAAAATCCACGAAGAAGAAGACCAGGAAAATGCCGGGGACTAAGCTGTCAGACATTGTCGAACGGTTGCGCGGCGCCCGGCGTATTTTGGTGACCAGCCATGTTGGCCCCGACGGTGACGCGGTCGGCGCGGTTTTAGCTCTCTATCATCTTCTCCGCGCGATGCAGCAGAAAGAGGTGGTGTGTGCCCTGGAAGATGCCGTTCCTCATCGGTACGACTGGCTTCCTGGTGTCGACCGTATTCGCTCCCCCCAAGAATGCGCGCCGCCCTTTGATGTGGCCGTGATTGTAGACGTCGCCCAGCTCGACCGAATTGGCGACGTGGCTAAGCTGCTCGACGATAATACCTCCGTGATTGTGCTTGATCATCATCTCGAAGATAAGCCTGAGGGTGACTTGGCTCTTGTTGACGCCGGATATGCCGCAACCGGCGAATTGATCATCGAACTGATGGATGCGGCCGGTGTAGCCCTGAATCAAGAAATTGCCCTGTGTGCTTACGTGGCCCTAACGACAGACACGGGAAGTTTCAAGTATTCGAATACGACTGAGCGCTCCCACTTAATAGCCGCCCGCCTTCTCGCGGCGGGTCTGCCTGTCGCGGAGATTGGGCGGCGCGTTTTTGATGCTATGCCTCCCCGGCGATTCCGTCTGCTGGCCCACTTTATCAATAGCGTCGCTTTGTTGGACGGCGGACGGATTGCCTTAGGAACAATTACAGCACGCGATATCGCTGAGGCCGGGGCACTCGACGAGGACACGGAGGGATTTATTAATTTCGCCCGGGATATTGACGGCGTCGAGATTGCGGTATTCCTGCGCGAGGTTGATGATCACACCGTTAAAGTCAGTATGCGCAGCCGTGAGGGGCTCAATAGCGCGGCAATCCTTGGCCCCCTCGGCGGTGGAGGACATGGCGCCGCGGCAGGGGCGACGCTGGAAGTGCCCTTGAAGCGGGCCACGGCGCTTGTATTGCGGCGGGTCCGGGAAGTGCTTGCGGAAAAACTATGAATGGGGTGCTTCTAATCGACAAGCCGGCAGGGCCTACCTCACACGATGTTGTGCAATATATCCGGCGCGCGGCGCATATCCGTAAAGTGGGGCACACGGGAACCCTTGATCCTGCCGCGACAGGATTGCTTCTCTTGTGTCTCGGCCGGGCAACGCGCCTTTCTAGTTTTCTCATCGGGGCGGATAAAGAATACGAGGGGATGCTACGCCTCGGAGTCGTAACCTCCTCCCATGATCTTGAGGGCGATGTGATTGAAGAACGACCAGTACCGCCACTCGAAGAGGACGATTTGAAGTCGGTTTTCGCGGCGTTCACAGGTGATATCTTACAGAAGCCTCCTATGGTAAGCGCGGTAAAGATCGGTGGTGAAAGACTTTACAAACGGGCGAGGCGTGGGGAGGAGCTCGAACGGCCACCACGGCGGGTACATATCCATGAGTTTTCGCTGTTGTCGTTTAACGGCCGGCAGGCGACCTTCCGATTGCGGTGTTCGAGCGGAACCTACGCCCGGGTGCTGTGTTTCGATGTGGGGGAACGGCTGGGATGCGGCGGGACTCTGGCCGCGCTTCGCCGGACAGCGGTAGGAAAACACTCGGTAAACGATGCCGCGCCTCTGGACGTGTTTGATTCTCCGGAGGTTGCCCGTGAGCGTTTGTTGCCCATCGAGAAGGCGCTTTCATTACCGCAGGTAACGCTCCGGGAGCATGGACGCCAGCCGGTGACGCACGGGCACTCTATTGGACGTCAGGCTATTAGTGGGGATTGCCCAGTGGATACGGGGTGGGTGCAAGTCAAGACAGAATCCGGTAAGCTTCTCGCTATAGCAGAAGTACATCGCGATGCCCACGGCATCCGAATACAGCCGCGCAGGGTTTTGGGCTCATGACTGAATTTGAGGGATTGCAGATAGTCGAAGACGTTCGAAACGTCGAAACGTCTTTTCGCGGCGTGGTGCTTACCATGGGCAGCTTTGACGGCGTTCACCTTGGGCACCAGGCCATTCTGCAGTCCGTTGTAGAAAGGGCCCGGCAGCGGAAAGGCACTCCTTGTATTTTGACGATGCGTCCTCATCCTCGGGAATACTTCTCTCCCGAGCGGCCACCGAACTTGCTTACAGACGAGAAGAAAAAAGCCCGTCTTTTCGCTGAGCAGGGGATTCGGGTCCTGTTTGTGCTCCCTTTTGACCGCACGGTGGCGGAAATGCCCCGAGCCGACTTTGTAGACGAGATAATATCGAGGCGTTGCCAGGCGAAGGAAATTGTTGTGGGACATGATTTCCGGTTTGGGAAAGACGCAGCCGGGGATTACGAATATCTTAAGAGTCGCTGTCGTAAATACCAGATTCAGGTAGACGTCGTCTCCCCGGTACAAGTGGATGGTGAACGGGTTAGTAGTACGCTCGTGCGCGAATATCTGCTCCAGGGCGAGATTGAACGCGCGGCACAACTTCTGGGACGGAGGTATTCGATTGCCGGGCAAGTGATTCCAGGACGAGGGATCGGTGGCCGGTTGGGGTATCCAACCGCTAACATCAAACCGTATCACAGCGCAGTTCCTGCCCAAGGGGTCTATGCCGCAAAGGCATGGGTTGCAGGAAGCGGCTATCCCGCCGCGGTCAACATCGGAATTGCTCCGACAATTTCACACGAGGAACTTACAGTTGAAGCGCATATTCTGGATTTCTCGAAAGACCTCAAGGTAAAAGAAATCGAGATTGAATTCTTCAAACGATTGCGTTCGGAACGTAAATTTTCTTCGAGAAAGGCACTGGTGAAGCAAATATCCGAGGATGCGAAAACTGTCAGGAATCTTTTCGAGTCTCGGAGAACCAATTGATCACACAGACGTTAAATAGCCATAACTATAAATGATTCTCTATGTGTCCGGATGAATTTTAACACCTACCGAGTGTCACTTATGAAGGGTTTGTGCCGTCGTAAGGAGGGGTTTGGTTTACGATGAAAAGCTTTCGAGATACATATTGTATTTGCATCTTCCTTTCTTTATTTATTGTAAGCAGTTGTTCTACAACACGTTATAAAGGTAAAGCAGATTCCGAAGTATATCCAATTATCGAAGCCAAAGGGCAAGAGGTCCCGGGAAGCCCTGAAGAATTCACCATTGAACAGCAAGAAACCCTCTCGCTCGAAGAACTGCCGATCATGGAAAGCGAGGACGATTCACTGGGTGATGCCGCCATCTCGGAAGTCGGTTCCTATATCTTATCCCTTGAAAAAGCTCTGAGTGTCGCGGTCAAACACAGCCGCGAGTATCAAGCCCAAAAAGAGAAGCTTTATCAGAGCGCCTTGACCCTCACGCTGCAGCGCCACCGTTTCGACCCTATCTTCTCGGGCCGTTTCAGCGGGGACTATAACCGTACAACACGCGACGTGGAACGCCTTACAGATGCAGGGCTTATTGCACAGGAATTACCTGTGATTCTCCAGCGAACGGGTGATTTGACAGGCGGAACGGGAGACTTGCTCGACAGTTATGCGCAAGTCGTTGAAGCGGCGGCGGCTGCAACGGGTATTTCCGGGGACACCCGCACGGATGTCGTTGACGAGCGCTCCATTACCGGCTCGAGTAGTCTTGGCGTTGACCTTCTGTTGGCAGGGGGCGCACGTGTTGCGGTGGGGCTCAGCTCCAATTTTCTGCGATTTTTGACTGGCGACCCGCGGACGGCTACTTCATCGACTCTCGAGGCAACGATTACTCAACCCTTGCTGGCAGGCGCGGGGCGCGAGATTGTCTTGGAGAACCTTACCCAAGCCGAGCGCAATGTCCTGTACGAATTGAGGTCATTTACACGATATCGTAAGAACTTTGCGATAAACATTGCCTCTTCCTATTACCGTGTGCTCCAAAACCGCGACGCCGTACGAAATAACTGGTTGGGATACCTGGCCTTTCAGGAAAATGCGCGACGGCAACGCGCCCTCGCCGAGGCAGGCCGCATCAAGGTGGCGGAGCTTGGCCGCAACGAACAGGCCGAACTCCAGGCACGAGATCGCTATATATCCAGCGTTCAAGCCTATTCCAACAGCTTGGACCAGTTCAAGATTCAGCTCGGGTTGTCTACCGATGCTCCGGTAGTGCTTGATGAACAAGAACTTGATCAGTTGCGTGAAAAGGGCCTGGACCATCCCGATTTGGAGCCCGAGTCCGCCATCGATGTCGCATTGGTTTCCCGTCTCGACCTCCTTACGGCCCAGGACCGGGTGGAAGATAGCGAGCGCAAGGTCGTGGTGGCGGCTGACGCCCTGCAGCCGGATGTAACACTTGTGGCGCAGGGTAGTGCCAGCAGCTACGGCCAAGACCGGTTCCAGAGCATCGACTTCGAGCGTGCACGCGGGAGCATTGGGTTAGACATAGCCCCCCTATTCGATAGAAAATCGGAACGCAATGCTTACCGAACTGCGCTGATTGCTTATGAGCAGGCCGCCCGAGCCTTCGAAGAATCCAGGGACCGGGTGAAACTCGATGTGCGCCAGGCCTGGCGCGATTTGCAGCAGGCGCAAGTCAGTTATCAAATTCAGGAGATCGGGGTCGAGTTAAACAAGCGGCGCGTCCGCGAACAGGAATTGTTGTTTCAGGCCGGGAGGGGCAGCGCTATCGACCAAGTCGACGCGCAAAATTCCCTCATAGCCTCCCAAAACGAACTCACAGCCGCATTAGTTCAACACACCATTGCCCGCTTGAGCTTCTGGCGGGACATGGGCATTCTCTACATTAAGGAGAACGGTCAATGGGAGGATGTTACGGATGACGTCTACTCCTGATCAAGCGCCATCGCGAAAGCTGGTGAAAGGCGCGCTTGTTCGGCTTCGAAAATGGTGGAAATTGGTTGCCGCCGGTGTAGTCGTGTTGGCCGTTGTTCTCTTTTTTGCCCGCAATCACGAAGAGGAGGCTGATGTCTTCACCTACAAGGTGCAACGCGGTCCCTTGCGTATTACGGTGCTTGAAAAGGGCGAAGTCGAGGCCCTCGAGTCGCAGGAGATCAAGTCCGAGGTCCGGGGCGAAACCAAGATCATCAGTATTGTTGAAGAGGGCTATCGGGTGACGGAAGAAGACGTCAAAAATGAGAGGGTCCTTGTAGAACTGGATTCTTCCGAACTGGAAGACAAAATTGTTCAAAAAGAGATTGAATTCCAAAGCACTCTCGCCCGTCTTACGGAAGCTCAAGAACAGTATCAGATTCAGCTTAAACAGAACGAAAGCGACATCAAAGCAGCCGAACTCGCGGTTAAATTTAAGCGGATGGACTTGGAGAAATATCTGGGGTCAGAAGTAGCGTTGGACCTCCTCGATAAGTTGGCCATCAAGGAAATTACGGCCCAGGATGTCGAAGAGGAGGAGAGACTGGCTCGTGCTGAGCCGTCTGAAGATAATAAACCTTTGGAATCGGACGGCGGCAGAGGGGGTATGGAAGAAAAGGACTCTTCGCCTCTTTCAGGCGCTTTGCAGGTAGAAGTGGCTTTGACGGCGGAAGGCCAGAAATTGCGCGACAATCTCGATTTTCGCGCACTTGCCAAAGACAAACGCTTAGCCGGCGAGGCTGTCCAGAAACGCCAAAAATTTGAAACCGATATCCTTCTCGCGGAGGAGGACCTCTCAACCGCGCAGGATACCTACGAATGGACCAAGAAGCTGGCCAAAGAGGAGTTCGTGACCGAGACCCAGCGCCGGCAGGACGAGATGGCTGTCACGCGCAGTGAAATCGCGCTTGAATCGGCCAAGCTGGCTCAGCAGTTGTTTATTACTTACGAGTTTCCGAAGCAAGCGGAGACGCTCCTTTCCGATTACGAGGAAGCCTTGCGTGGCCTGTCGCGTACGGTGAAGCAAGCCCGCTCTCAAATTGCTCAATCCGATGCGCAACTCAAGTCCTCCGAGGCGCGGCACTCTATTGAAAAACAGCAGCGAGACGAGCTTATGGAACAGCTTGAGAAATGCGCCATCAAGGCGGAACGTGCGGGTTTAGTCGTATATGGTGGGGGCGACAGGCGTTATTACTACGGCTCTCGCGAACCCATCCAGGAGGGGGCAACGGTTCATGAAAGGCAGCAAATCCTTACGATACCCGACATGACAAAGATGGCGGTGAAGGTCAATATCCACGAGTCGTCTATTCAGAAAATAGAAAAGGGCCAGAGAGCTTCCATCGAAATCGAAGCCTTTGCCGGGCGTGAACTGATGGGCGAAGTATCGAAGGTCGCGGTTCTGCCCGAACAGGAAAGCCGTTGGATGAACCCGGATTTGAAGGTATACGAAACAACGGTGGTAATCGAGGGCTCCCACGAGTGGCTTAAACCCGGCATGACTTCAAAGGTCGAAATCCTGATAGACGAACTGGAAGACGTCCTTTATGTGCCTATTCAGTCGGTGTCGACGGTCAAGGGAGAACGAGTGGCCTACCTTGCCCGCCTTGGCCGCGAGCCCGAGAAGCGCGTCATCGAAACCGGCGAATTCAATGATTCCTTCATCGAGATAAAGAGCGGTCTCGAGGAAGGCGATGAAGTTCTTCTGATCCACCCCGAGAGCGGTCCTTCGGAGCGTGAAGAGCCCACGGAAGAGACACCCGCTGACACATCCCCTGAAACCGTTCAGGCGTCTACGACGGGCTAAGGCCTATGCATGACAATGGTGAAATCGCCCGTATCGAGAACCTATGCAAGACCTATGTCATGGGGATGGTCACCGTCGAGGCGTTAAGAGGTATTACGGTCTCGTTTCGCTCGGGCGAATACATCGGCATGATGGGGCCCAGTGGCTGCGGCAAATCCACCTTGCTCAACATACTCGGGTGCCTGGATAAGCCCTCGGGAGGCCGGTATTTCCTCGGCCCGGAGGATGTGTCGCAATTGGACGATGACCGGCTTTCCGACATCCGCAGCAGCCGGCTCGGTTTTGTCTTCCAATCGTACAATCTCATCCAGCAATTAAGCGTCGTTGAGAATATCGAGGTGCCTCTTTACTACCAGGGAGTGCACGAAGACGAGAGCCGTGAACGTGCCAAAGAGCTGGCTGCGCGAGTCGGCCTTGAATCCCGGTTTGACCATAAACCGTACGAATTATCGGGAGGCCAGCAGCAGCGCGTCGCCATTGCACGGGCCCTTGTGAACGATCCCCTGATTATCCTTGCCGACGAGCCCACCGGTAATCTGGATAGCGCTTCCGGAAGAGATATTATGCGGTTGTTTGACGAGCTGCATGCTCTGGGCAAGACGGTGATTATGGTTACACATTCCGAGGAAGTCTCGGAACGAGCGGAGCGTATCATACGCTTGCGCGACGGGGAGGTCGAGCATGACCTCAAATGCTGATATGAGGCGCCGCCGGGCACGGTCCAACCCATTGGGGATAAGCCGCTTGAAACGCACCATAAAGCTGGGCTTTAAAAGCATCTGGCTGCACCGCCTGCGCTCTCTCCTTACCGTGCTTGGCATAGTCTTCGGGGTGTGCTCCGTGATCGCGATGCTTGCCATCGGCGAAGGCGCGAGTTACGAAGCCCAGGAGCAAATCCGGCGTCTGGGAAGCAACAATATTATTGTCCGAAGCGTCAAGCCGCCGGAAGAAAAGGGCAGCACGTCCCAGCGCACGTGGTTGATCGAGTACGGGCTGACCTATACCGACCTCGAACGCATTCGCGCCACCTTGCCTTCGGTCGAAATTCTTGTTCCCGCCAGAATCATGCGTAAAGACATTTGGAATGGTGGGCGACGCGTGGATTGCGACATCTATGGCACCGTGCCCTGGTATCCGCAAGTCAACAACCATGGCGTAGCGAAGGGGCGTTTCTTTACCGACATGGAGATAAAGGACGGCACAAATGTGGCGGTCCTCGATGCGGGGATGGAGCCCGCCCTGTTTCCCATTGACACGGCTATCGGAAACACCGTGCGGGCAGGCAGTCAGTATTACCACATTATCGGGATTATGGAGCCGAAATCGGCGCGGGTTACCGCGAACACCACCGATACGTCGATACCCACCTCCTCCAATAATGGAAACGGCGCATCCGGCTCGTCTTATCGGATATATGTTCCCCTAACCGCCGCGCGAAAGCAATTTGGCGAAACCTTGGTGAATCGGCAGAGCGGAAGTTATGAAGCCACGCGCGTCGAACTTCACGAAGTGACCGTTAAAGTGGCCCGGCTCGGGGAGGTTGTCGATGCGGCGCGTGTCATCGGCGATCTGCTTGCGGCCCATCACCGCAAAATGGATTACGAAGTCGTGGTGCCGCTGGAGCTCCTTCGACAGGCCGAACGAACCAAACGCATATTCAATATCGTCCTTGGGGCCATCGCGGCCATATCGTTGTTGGTGGGAGGGATCGGGATTATGAACATCATGCTCGCCAGCGTGACCGAGCGTACTCGCGAGATCGGCATACGACGCGCTCTCGGTGCTAAACGCCGCGACATTATCGTTCAATTTCTCATTGAGACGGTTTTGTTATCCGGTGCCGGTGGCGTGATCGGAGTCTGCCTTGGTATTGCCATTCCGGGTGTGATCACGTGGTTTGCGCCTATGAAGACGATTGTTACTTTGTGGTCTCCGCTTATCGCGTTTTCGATTTCCGCGATGGTCGGCGTGGTTTTCGGAATATACCCGGCTATTCGCGCGGCCAACATGGATCCCGTCGAAGCCCTCCGGCACGAATAGCCACCGCGTTTCCCTACGTTCCAAACGATTTCACTCTTCCTACAATCGTCTCTATGGGAAACCGATTGGGGCCTTCTTGAATCCCGTGAGGAAGACCATTCTCGTATGGTAGAATTTATATGATCTTATACGTGGTTATCGAGGGAGAGTATGGAAATCACCGTAAAACCAATCGAAACGACCGACGAATTGCGCATGGCCCACGATATGTTTGCGCGAATTCATTTCGTGGACGATTATGCCAAAGGAATTCGTTGGCTTGAGGACTGTGGCGTTCGGTATCCCGGCTACTCGAAAGAACATACCCGTATCGCGATGTGCGGCCCCGAGATCGTGGGCGGACTACGCATGATTACGGATACGATGCGCCTGGGAGAAGCGCGGCTGAAGATGGGGGGCCTAGGCTGGGTGACCACGTCCGAACGCCATCGCAACAAGGGCATCTGCCGGCAGCTTATGGAGGATATCCTCGCTTACATGAAGCAGCATCGTTACCATCTGTCGATGCTCTTCGGCGTCCCCGATCTCTATCACCGATGGAAATATGTCACGACGATCGCCGACCACGTGATCGATGTCGATACCCTCGAAGCACTCACCTTCGACTGTCCTTTCCAAACCAGACCGGCGAAGTTAGGCGATATCCAAACTCTTCAGACTATACACAGCGCCAACGAGGGCGAGGCGGCATGTTCGATCGTCCGAACGCGCGCCCATCTCATGTGCAAATGGAACGAATCCAGTCAGAAGCGCGTTCTGATGGATTCCCAGGGCAAGGTCCTCGCATATTTTTTCTACCGCAATATGGGCGATCATCTGGCCGTGGAAGAGATTGGAATCACGGAAATTGGTCTTTGCGGCAGCGTTCTGCGTGCTTGTGGCCAAATCGCCGAGGAGGAGTCGCTCGCCCACCTGCGGATTTCGAGCCCGCCGATGCATCCCATGGCAAGGTATATGCTCGAATTCAAATCTCGACATGAAATGCTCATCTCGCGCAATGCCGAGGGCATGCTTGCTTTCGTGGATATGGATGAGACCTTCGAGCACATGATCCCGGAGTGGGAGCGTTGCTTGAAAGATAGCGGCGCTCACGATATGCGCACCGAGGCGACGCTTCTCGTCGAGGGTGCGCCCTATCGAATTCGTGCGAACCGCGGCGCCATCGACGTTGCGCGCGTTTCCGGAAAATCGAAGATCAGCCTCAGCACGGACGAGATGCTACACCTGATAACCGGCTACCGGTATTCCGATGATGTGCTGGCCGCCAAACAGTGTTTCCTTTCCCCCGATGCGCGCGCCCTTTTCCACGCAATCTTTCCCAAACGCCATCCCTTCGTGTGGCCCTTTGACCGTTTTTGATGCCGTGCGCCCGAAGCCGAGACCCTATCGCGACGTGTCAAATCACCTTGATAATGTCCTCTTGCGTCCACATTAGAAATGTCCTCCATTTAGCCTTCCACAAAAAGGGCGCAATGTCAGGACATTTGGAAATGAGCGTGAAGGAACCGAAACGGAAGTCTATGTTTGACGCGGTGTCTAAAGAATGGTTACCGAGCTGTTAAAAAGTCCTTCACCCATTGGGATTGAACGAAAGACAGGGACCTTAGGGTTTGCACAGCAAACCCAGGTCTGTCCCGACCGTTTTTTGCGCCTGCGATGTACGTACCGCGCTTTTCAACAGTTCCACCGTTCTCATTTATTGGCCCCCTGTCTCGTCACCCTTACTCTCCCGTCAGCCCTGCGAAAGCAGGGGGCCAGTGTGCGTCCATAGGGCGTCTCTGGCAAGCCCTCTGGATTCCTGCTTGCGCAGGAATGACGGAGGGAACCGGGCCTTTTCCGTCTTGCACCGGGCTCCAGCGCGAATCCAAGAAAAGGGGATATTTCTAATGTGGATTGAGGCGACGCAATTGCGACGTTGACCCGCTTTTACCCAATAAGTATACTTACCCGCAAACGCCGGGGTGGCGAAATTGGCAGACGCGCCGGACTCAAAATCCGGTCCTGGCAACAGGGTGAGGGTTCGAGTCCCTCCCCCGGCACCACACAGAGTAGGTTCCCCGAAAACACGTCGTTTTCGGGATTTTTATGTGAATCTCGGTGTTCGACTTCGCCCAGGAGCAAAATCTCTGGCAGAGTTTCGGCGATTTTCGCTATAATGCGGGTCAGTGGCGCTTACGAAGGCAGAATGGAAGCTAACACAGGGGAGAGTTCTCATGCGGAAATGGTTTGCGGCCGCGTTCTTGGCATCGGCTTGTATCGTGTTGCTGACGGGGTGCCCGCCGGAACCTCAACTTACATTGACGGGTGAGGATCCGGGCCTGTTTGGCACGTGGGAAGGTACGGTCGAGATTCCCGGGGCAAGTACGCGCGATGTCACCGTGATATTTACGGCTGACGACTTTAGCATTACTGAGATTGTTGAAGGCAGTAGTCCGAACATAATGCAGGGCATTTACGCGGTCGACCAAAACTCGACGCCGGACAAGATTGATCTCGGCATAACAAACACATCGACCAATTTACGCGAGCTGCGTAAGGAGGTGTTACGCGGTGTTTATGAGCGTGTCGAGGATTCGCTTGAGATGGCTTACGTACTCAGGCCTTCTCTGGACAGGCCTTTAAACATCGAAGGGGGTGAACGCATTTACAGGCTTAACCGCGTGTCACAGTAGGCGCGCTGAAGGTTCACGCATAACCGGGTCTAGAAGACCATAAGGGGTTCTTCCTGGATTACGTATGGTTTCGGGCGCCACATCGCAACCTCTTCTCGGCATTCAAGACGTCTTCAAAACGTACGGGCGCCAATCCATTTTGCGGGGTATCCGCCTGACCATCCACGAAGGCGATCGGATAGGACTTATCGGCCGCAACGGGTGCGGCAAATCGACCCTGCTCAAGATTCTGGCAGGAAAAGAAACCCCCGAGGGGGGATGTGTCACGCGGCGGCAGGGCATTCGTGTGGCCCTCTTGGATCAGAACCCGCCCCAGGCCGGGCACAAAACCGTTGGCAATATTCTGACCAACGCCACGGCTGAAATCCGTCGTTTGATTCGCGAGCACCACAGACTGGCCACACAACTTTCGGCCGATAAGCCGGGTCCGCAACGCGATAAATCGGCCGCCGAATATGAACGCGTGCAACATGCCTTGCGGGTGCGTGAGGGATGGAATGTCGATGCAGAGGTAGACGGCCTGATAACCGCCCTAAAGGTGCCTCCGAGAGGACGCCGTTTGGAGACGTTGAGCGGCGGCGAACTCCGGCGCTTACAGCTGGCCGCGACGCTTGCGACGCGTCCCGATGTTCTCCTTCTTGATGAGCCCACGAACCATATCGATGCGGAGAGTGCGGGCTGGATCGAGGATTTTCTGGCGACCTACGCCGGGAGTTGCGTACTGGTTACGCATGATCGTTACTTTCTGGACCGGATAGTTACACGCATTGTAGAACTCGACCAGGGCCAATTGCTTTCGATAGATGGGAACTACGAAGCCTTTCTCGAGCAAAAAGGGAGGCTGGAAGAACATGCCATGCGGACGGAAGCGAACCGCCAGGCGGCCATCAGGCGGGAGCTCGCGTGGCTGCGGCGCGGTCCAAAGGCGCGCGGCACCAAGCAAAAGGCTCGTATCAAGCGATTCGAGAAGCTGGACTCCGACGAGGCATTCAAACCCTCTCAAGGACTTTCGTTCGAAATTCTGTCGCCGAACCGGTTGGGCAAAAAAATACTCGAGGCGGAAAGGGTATCTCTTTGTCTGGATGGACGTACTCTTTTTCGTGATTTCTCGCTCATTATGCAGAAAGACATGCGCGTGGGCGTAATCGGACCCAATGGGTGCGGGAAGACTTCGCTCTTGCGTGTGTTGATGGGGGAACTCGAACCCGATGAGGGAGAGGTAGATCTAGGCGATTCAACCGACTTTCTCTATGTGGACCAGAGCCACGAAACGGTAAATCCAACAAGCACAGTGCTGGAATTTATCGCAAACGGTGTCCGGGACGTTGAGATCAACGGAAGGCGCGTGCATATCCCCGCGTATCTCGAACGGTTTCTATTCGATCGCAGCGTCATGAACATGGAAATGCAGTACCTGAGCGGAGGGGAACGAAATCGACTCGACCTGGCGAAAAAACTCATGGCAGGGGGGAATTTCCTGGTTCTGGATGAGCCCACCAACGACCTGGACCTGCCCACGTTGCGTGTGCTCGAAGAAATGGTACTTTCTTTCCAAGGATGCGGCCTCGTTGTTAGCCACGACCGATATTTCTTGAATCGCATCTGTACACACATAGTTGCCTTCGAGGAGGATGCAAACCTGGTTACTGTGGCGGGTAATTATGATGACTATCTGCGTTATTGTAAAAACAAAGCGCGGGCCGTAGAACCCCAAACCTCGACGAGGGGACGAAACAACCAGGAATCAACTCAGAAGGAAAGCCCTCGACGCCTAACATGGCGTGAGAAGCGAGAGCTGGAAACTATTGAAGATAATATAGTTACGGCGGAGCGAGAAGCGGCCCGCCTGCAGGCCGAGATCAACGCCCCGGCGTTCTACAAAGGGCCGCCCAGGGAAGTT
>JAWODE010000728.1:0-3770 GCA_046483455.1 Candidatus Hydrogenedentota bacterium
TGTCAATAACACAAAAAACAGGCCCAAGAGCTTTTTGCGTAAGCCCTTGAGCCTGAACTGCTTAGTGGTGGGCGGTGCGGGACTCGAACCTGCGACCCCTTGCATGTCAAGCAAGTACTCTAACCACCTGAGCTAACCGCCCTTCCAACTTCTCAACTATACCAAGCACACGCCGCATGTGTCAATCGGCATTGGGCTCGTCGGGCAGGTTAGCAACGGGTTCCCAATTGGGATGGTGTCGCTTGGCCCACACAGAACTGACGATTCCGCCGAAGATGGTCCGTACGCTGTGCGGATTCACCCCCACCCCAAGGTATATGTGCCCGAGGAGCAGCAAAATCATGCCCAGTCCGGCAATATCGTGAATGGTGTAGACCACGGATTGCATGGGGTAACGCTCCCCGGAATACAGCCCCATGATCAATCCGGTAACAACAAGTACGAGCATCATCGCCACGGCCATCCAGAACAATATCTTTTGTCCCGCGTTAAATTTACCGGCAGGGTAATGGCCCTTCCCGCCGAAATAGCCACCCAAGTGCATGAGCCATTCCCGGTCCCCTTTCTCGGGCAACATCTTCTTCGCCCACACCACGGCAATGATCGCAACCGACGCCGCCGCGACATAACCGACCCACAGGTGGATGTCGCGCGACAGTTCCCCGAGAAAATCATTTTCCCCCAGCAGGAAACTGAATCCCGTGAAGCACAAATACGTCACGGACACCATCAGCCCGAGATGGCCGACGCGTTCCACCGTGGTGAACCGCAACACGTCCAGTTTGTCCTCGTTCGGACCCGTCTTCGCGCCGAACAAAGAGTAGTGGCCGATAATCGCGACAAGCGTGAGCAGCACGAGCCACAACGCATACTCTTTGAGAATGCTCTCGCGGAACGCGCCGAACGCCAAGTCGGCCGTAAGGAACTCGAGCTTCTCGTAATTAGGCTCCATCACCGGCAGGGCATCGGGACCGTACGGGTCAATCATCGCGTTACCGAAGAAAAACTCCGAGTCCATCGAATGGCATTCGGTACATCCCTCCGCGCCGAGGGCCTGTTCGGGCGGCACAACACCGTGCGAGACAGTCCAGGGCAGACGCTGCGCCAACGAGGCCAATGCCGTCATTTTCTCATCGGAGGCATCGACGGAGGCAAGATCGACCTCTTCGACATTGTATTTAAACATCCGCATCGGACGCGGCGCTTCGGCAACCTGCCAGATGGCCGTGCCTTCGTTGTACTCGTATCGGAACTTGGCCAACCCCGGCTCGCCCTCGGGAATCCCTTCCACACCGGCCCACGAATCCCCGAACGGCGGGTCATTCACATCTTCAACGGTGATCCTATATGCACTCGTGCCCTTAATATAATAGACTTCGGGTTTCGGCAACCGTTCCATGGTGCGCACAAGGGCCCACGCCATCGTGCCCATTTCGTCCTCGGTATTCGCTTCCGGCCAGCCGTCCAAATTGTCGTCGTGAATAGCCAGGCGTTGAATCTCGGAGGTCGCATACGACCTGAATTTTCGTATCCACGAACGCCGGAACTCGCGTTCCTCGACCGTCGCTGGGTCCGGCATGGCCACCGATGGATTGTCGAGAGGTTCAACCGGCAAGTAAAAGTATTTGTACTCTTCCTGAGTCAACAGATCCCACGCTTCGGCCGTCTCTTCGATATACACCGGACGTATGGTGACGCCGTCGTCAAAGGCCCAGAAGGCGCCGAGCTGGTACCACTCCGAACGCAGTTTCTTCTCCCCGCCAAAATCATGGTACGCCCACGAGACCGGCTCTTCGTTAACATACCCCACCCGGGGAGCATTAAGGGTACTGGGAACGCTCTGCAATTCATCGCCGTAGAGCCGGTAAGCTTGGCCTTGAAACACGCAAGACGGCTCCGCGCCCTCTTCGAGAGTGTTCTGCAATGCGATCAGCATCACCTTGCGTTTGTAGTCGTTGTTGACTTCATCGTTGACCACTTGGGCAACCGTCACGGGCGCTTGATTGCGCAGACGCTCGGCCCATGGGGTCAGATTGCCCTGCGCATCCTCGAAGTACTCCCAGAATTCCGGCTCGTCGGCCGGCACGCGGAAATCGGCAGCGCGGTCGATCTCGGCTGGCGTAAGTGGAAATGCCGCCGCGCCAACCTCGTTTACCATGGTCTTGGTCCAGAACGCATTGAAACGCTTGCTCGCGGCAGTCTCTTCGTCAATATCATGAGGAAGTTTGATATTTGCGCCGGTAAGCGTGTCGACCACCGTTGCCGCGTAAAGCGGTGTGCGCGGAATGTGGCACGAGTCGCACTCCATGCGTTCGAAATGAATCGGCGGGAAACCGGGATGGTCGTATCGGGGGGCGCCCGACTCCTCGTTATCGTGACATTCCTCGCAGGACATAATGCTGCCGTCGAGGTCGTCGCGAATATGCATGCTCGACGAATACCCCTTGGCAAAATCGTGGCGGATGTCGCCTTGGTGGCAGTCGATGCACTCCATGCCCTGCTGGGTGTGCATGTCCTGCATGTAGTTGTCGTGCCACGTCACGCCACGCTTCTGTACGCCCAACATGTGATGGCAGAACATGCAATTGCGGTCCGAAGGCCGGCGAATTTTCAAGTGCACCTTGCCGTCCGCACCGAACAAATCCTTGTTGTAACTTAGACGCGGAATATCACCGTCCTTCACCGACCCTTCGATACTGGCGAAGCCGGAAGCTACCGTCGCGGCCCATTTGTAGTTGGATTTCTTCAATTCCTGAGCCCGCAAAGAATACTCATACGTCTCGAGATGGCAGATGAGACAGTCGGGACCTGCCACACCGCTCTTGTGCCATTCCGCCCCGTAATAATCGCCATTGTAAAAGATCGAGATGTTCGGGTCCTGCCCCTGCACAACATCGTATCGGCGCCCTGCGCGATCATACTCGGCGGGGCCACCGCCCGGGTGAAAAACGCCCCCGTCCTGAACCCAATCGAAGGGCGTCTCGTCCACGTAGTTGGGATCGTCAAAGTTTAGCGGCGACAACTCGCGCTGCTCGAACAGCCGCCAGTTGCCATAATAACCAGGCCCTTTATCCACGGGAATGTGCTCGCCGAGTTCACTGGGAGGATACAGTTCATCGGCCCCCATCTGAAAATGGTATCCGTCGGTGATCCGCTGCACGTCGTGACACGCCGGACCGCCGCAGGTCTGGCGGAAACTCACGGGGCGGTTTACGTCTTCCTCGAGCGTCGGGTCGATGATCTTGTTGTACTCGTCGCGCAGATAAAAGGGCGGGCACGATTGCGGAAGCATCGGTATGATGTCGGCTTTCTGCGCCCGGTCATCCTCAACTAGGTCGCGGCCGATATACTTTTCAAGGTCTCGTAGAGTAACAGGCGTCCCGCCCTCATCGGCCGCCATCGCAGCCGTAGCGAACATTACGGTACCCATGAAAACTGCCCAGTGGAAAGCTGACTTGCGCATGCTGACGTATTCCTTTCCCGAACCCAACCCAGGAATGTCTCCAGACTGTTTCGTCTTACCTCATGCGTAACGGGGGACACTTCCCCGGTTACAGGAAAAAACAACTACCCCCTCCCCCTCGGCACAGCACACTACTGCATCTAAATGCCTGCGAGGAGCGTTCCCCGGCGTCCGCCGGAACAGACGCCGCGAAGAAAAGGCTACAAACAAGAACAGGGCCGCTGGTCAAGCGGCCCCATCCCAGACTTACACTTCCACGGGCGGCCCGTACATCGAGGTATCGTCGGTCTCGAAACCGAAATCGTAC
>JAWODE010000733.1:0-6620 GCA_046483455.1 Candidatus Hydrogenedentota bacterium
CCGGAATGGAGACCTGTCGGTCGCAAGAGCGGCTTGGTCAGAGACCATGCCGCAGCATCGCTTTTGAGTTTAAGTGTGGGACCGCCGCCCTCGGCGGTCATCCCGATAAGGAGCGCGGACGAATGCGTCCGGGGTGGTCTTGATGACGGGTGGGACTACGCGTCCTCCGTTGCCGGAATGGAGACCTGTCGGTCGCAAGAGCGGCTTGGTCAGAGACCATGCCGCAGCATCGCTTTTGCATTTAAGTGTGGGACCGCCGCCCTCGGCGGTCATCACGATAAGGAGCGCGGAGGTATGCGTCCGCGGTGGTCTTGATGACGGGTGGGACTACGCGTCCTCCGTTGGTTCGCTACCTGGGCCACTAGGCGACACAAGCTCCGGAACGGAATAGCTTGACCGGTGTCCCCTTTTTTTGGAAGGGTAGAACGGATTTCTAGTGAGAAATAAGGGATAGTACGAGAAGAAGCATGGATTGTGCGGTTAAATTCGAGGTCGAAGCGCGGGACACCCGTTGCGGAGCGCGGGCGGGACGGCTCGTCACACCGCACGGCGTGGTCGAGACGCCGGTGTTCATGCCCGTGGGCACGCAGGCCACCGTGAAGGCCGTTACCCAGGAGGAACTGCGCGCTATTGGCGCACAGATCATCCTCGGCAACGCCTATCATCTCTATTTACGGCCCGGAACGGATGTTCTCGCGGATGCGGGCGGATTGCACCGGTTCATGGGCTGGGACCGGGCTATTCTTACCGATTCGGGCGGATTTCAGCTTTTCAGTCTGGCGGAATTGAACGATGTGACGGCGGAAGGGGTCACATTTCAGAGCCACATTGACGGGTCCCGCCACACCTTGACGCCCGAGAGCGCCGTGGATGTTCAACTGGCCATCGGTTCAGACATTATGATGTGCCTCGACGAATGCACGGGGTATCCCGTGGAAGAGCGTGTTGCCGCGGAATCCATGCGCATGACGGCCGAGTGGGCGGCCCGGTGCAAACAACAGTGGATCGAGCGCGAAGCCGGAAACCAGGGCCTGTTCGGCATCATTCAGGGGGGGACATTCGAGCATTTGCGCCGCGAGAGCGTCGAGCGTACCGTGGCGATCGATTTTCCGGGATACGCCATCGGCGGTGTGAGCGTGGGCGAGGGCAAGGAGGCCATGTTACAAGCGGTGGAATGGACCGCTCCGGTGCTGCCGGAAGAAAGACCCCGCTACTTGATGGGCGTCGGACCGCCCGAGGATATTCTCGATGCCGTTGAGCGCGGCGTGGACATGTTTGATTGCGTTATGCCCACCCGGAATGCCCGCAACGGGTGCCTGTTCACTTCGCAAGGAAAGGTGAACATCAAGAACCAGCAATACCAGCGCGATTTCGGCCCGCTGGACCCCGCCTGCGAATGTCCGGTATGTAGAACTTACAGCAGAGCCTACCTGCGCCATCTCTATATGGCGCGTGAAATCTTGTCGCTGCGTCTGAATACTTTACACAACCTTTTCTTTATGCTACACTTATCGGCTGCGATGCGCGAAGCCATAAAGGCGGGGCGCTTTATCGAGTTCAAGGCCTCCTTTCTTCAGCGATACCGGGCCTAGGGGGCTTTTATTTCCAAAACGGAGGAGTGTTTGTCGTGTGGAGATTGTTGTATGCGGCTGAGGCGGCAACGGAAGCCGCGCAGAACGGCGGTGGCGAAGGCGGTCCGGGCGCGGGCGGCGGCGGGTTTCTTGGCTCTCCGCAGTTTCTTATGCTTATCGCCATGTTTGCGATTTTCTATTTCCTGTTGATCCGCCCCAATACCAAGCGGGAAAAACAACGCCGGGAAATGCTTTCCAGCCTTTCCAAGGGCGATAGTGTTGTGACGGCCGGAGGTATCCATGGGACCATCGTCGGAATCGACGAAAAATCGGTCGTACTGCGCGTCAGCGACGACCCGCTCGTGAAGATGGAGTTCCAACGGAGTTCCATTTCCCGGGTAACGCCTCGAGATTCCGACAATGGTGACGAATAACCGCGTGTATCACGCTGATTCGCCGCGCCGAGCGCGGTCCATGGAGATGTTCTGATGAAAAACCCAACCATCCGAGCCATCGTGGTGATTGCGGTGCTGATTTGGGCCGGCATCTATATCTATCCAACGATTGGGTGGATGACCCTGACGCCTAAAGAGCGCGAGACGCGTCTCGAGACCTGGAAACAGCAGGACCTCGAGGCCCGGCGGCCCAGCTTTTTTCGCGATACCTGGATGGCCGTCAAGCGCTGGTCGCAATTCGACAAAGACTGGGTGATCAATCTCGGCCTGGACCTCCAGGGCGGCATCAATATGATTATCGGGTTCGACGTCGATAAAGCCGATCCCGAGCAATTGGCCAGCTTTCCCGACGACTGGAGCCAGAGCGACATTGTCCGTCATTTTCAGGAACAGACGTTGCGCACTATCCAGCGCCGCGTATTCGATTTTCAATCCACCGAACCGATTATTGCGCGCTTGGGCGACGACAAAATCCAGGTGCAGCTTCCGGGCGAAAAAGACCTCGATCGCGCGCGGGAACTAATCTTCAAGTCGGCGTATTTGACGTTTCACCTCGTGGTGATGCCCGATGAGCAGCGCGAGGTCTTTTTGGCGATCGATAAACATTTCGAGCAGACGAGCAACGTTGATTTCATGGGGTTGTTGCAGAAGCCCATCGAAGGCCCCTACCTGTGGATTCCCAAGGAGAATATCGAGAAAGTCCGGGCGCTCGTCGAGCAGGCCCGTGAGGTCGAAGGGTTAATTCCCGAGGGGATGGATATCGCGTTCAGCGGTGAGCCCCAGCCGTGGGAAGACCACCAGGTCTATGAGATTTATTTGATTGAAAAAGACCCTGCGCTGACCGGTGAAGGCCTCCAGCAGGCGTTTGCCCGGCGCGACGAAAGCAGCCCCCAGGGAAGCCACATGATCCTGTTCCGGTTCGATGCCGAGAGCGGCCGTCGCATGGGCGAAGTCACCGAGGCGAACCGTGGCAAACCGCTCGCCATCGTGATCGACGGCGTGGTCGAATCGGCCCCGACTATTCAGGACCGGATAACCACCGACGGACAGATCACGGGCAACTTTACCCGGGAGGAAGCGGTCGACCTCGCCATTGCGCTGCGCTCGGGCTCGATGCCGGTGCCGCTGGTCGAGGAATCGAGCGCGCAAGTCGGGGCTATTCTGGGCCGCGACCTGATCCGCCGTGGCGTGACATCGTCGGTGCTGGGTATCGCCATCGTAGTGGTGTTTATGGCGGTGTATTACCTGTGGGCCGGTTTGGTGGCCGACATTGCATTGGTGGTGAATGCCCTGCTGGTGCTGGCCGCGCTGGCGTATTTCAACGCCACCCTGACCCTTCCCGGCATCGCGGGCTTGATTCTTACCGTCGGTATGGCCGTGGACGCGAACGTCCTGATTTATGAACGCATCCGCGAAGAGTTGCGTAACGGGCGTTCTTTATTGGCCGCGGTGGACAGCGGCTATGCCCGTGCGACGGTGACCATTCTCGATGCGAACGTGACGACATTGATCGCGGCCGCGGTCCTGATGCAATTCGGCACCGGCCCGATCGAGGGTTTTGCCGTGACGTTGAGCATTGGTGTGTGCACTAGTGTGTTCACCGCTTTGATCGTCAGCCGGGCCATCATGGATTTTGTGACCCAGCGCAAGATTCTCACCAACCTCCCCATGCTGAGCGTGGTCAAGCCCGAGACGAAAGTCCGGTTTATGGAACGGCGCAATATCGCGCTTGTGTGCAGTGCCATTGTCATTCTGATCGGGATGGTGGTCTTCGGTCTCCGGGGCAACGACAATTTCGGCGTTGACTTTACGACAGGCACGAACATGGTGGTTGCACTCGATGCAAAAGAAGGCATCAGCGACCAGGAGGTCCGTGACCGGCTTTCGAGGGCGGGGTTCCTCACGCCGGTCGTTCAGTTGTATGAGAAAGACGATGCCGCAATAGCGGGTACCCAGTTTCTTATTCGCGTCAGCGAAGTGAGTCGGGCCGAACAAACCGTGGACCGGAATGCAGAAGACGCGGCGGCAAGCGAACAGGCTCCCGAAGAGGACGTCACGGTCGCGGGCCGCATCCAAAATGCGCTGGCGGATTTGAGCAGCGATCCCAGCCAGATGGTGCAGCGCGTCGATACGGTCGGACCGGCCGTGAGTGCGCAGCTCCGGCGCGATGCCCTCCTGGCTATGGTGTACTCGCTTTTTTTCATCGTGTTGTATCTGTGGTTCCGTTTCGAGCTGAAGTTCTCGCTGGGGGCCGTGGCGGCGCTTGTGCACGACGTCCTTGTGACCGTGGGACTCTTCGCACTGCTGGGCCGCCAGCTCAACCTGCCGGTCGTGGCCGCCCTCTTGACGGTCATCGGGTATTCGCTGAACGACACCATTGTCGTGTTTGACCGGATACGCGAGGATCTCAAGCTTTATCGTGGTCGTGGCATGACCTATCTCGAGATTATGAACCTGAGCATCAACCAAACGCTGAGCCGCACGTTGCTCACGTCGGCCACTACGTTGTTTGTCACGGTGATTCTCTTCGTCTTTGGTGGGGACGCGATCAATGACTTCGCCTTGGCGTTGTGTATCGGCGTGGTCGTAGGTACCTACTCGTCGATTTTCGTGGCCAGTCCGGCTGTGTACTTCGTCCAGAAATACTGGGGCAAGAGTCTTATCCACGGCGCGACGCCGCCCTCCGGCTCGGGTGGCCCCGGCTCGCGGCGGCGCAAGAAGAAGAAGGGCGCTGCCGAATCGACGGCCTGAGACCAAAAACGTAAGTGTTACACCGCCGGGTTAAGAACATCATCAACCCGGCGGTTTTGTTTTGCTTTGCGTCACACAGCCCGATTTGTCTTCAGTGTGATTTTCGCGGACCAACACCCAATCCCTCAATTGCCTGTTGCATCGACGGGGTCGACGACGGCGATTTTATCGCCCAGAGACGCCACCAAGTCGGGGAGATCGTACGTGCGCAGAGCGGCATGGACGCAATTGGCCATCTGCAGCTTGTTTTCCTTGGTGGTGACGACACTGGTCCAGGTTTCGAGACTATGTTCCAAGCGGACGGACGCGAACAACTGGGGTTCGAGGGCGGCGGCGTGCAACACGGGAAGGCCGGCTTCACCGATACCCATCACTTGGACGTTTCCGCCGAGCTCCCGGGCCAGCATGATGACCGTTTCGGCGCGCATGCCGAGGAGCGATTTATCGAGCTGGTATGCGAGGAAAAACTCCTTCCAATTGGGCGTGAACTGCCGCGAGAACCCGCCCTTCGGGTCTTTGGCGCTGGTTGTTTCGCCTAAACCGGGCAGATCGACAGCCACAACGGTGGCGCCCTGTTTCACGAGCCTCTCGATGGCGCCGCCGGGCGCCGCCTCGGCTTGCTTCCCTTCACCGTGGACATACAGGCAGACCGTACCGTCTGCTTGGGCCGGTACGAACCGCAACGCGGGGACCACAATGCCGTCAGAGGGGTTGAAAATCTGTTTTTCGATGCGGTAGCCGTTGCGTTCTAAGGCGTCGGTCGTCTCGACGGTGCATTTCGGCACTTGCTCGAAGGAGCGAATATCGGCAATCTTCCGTACCTTCGCCAGAGCGGCCGCGTTATCGCCCGCCCAGATGGTCTTGCGGTTTTCGGCCAGCTCCGCTTCGTATTCCGCGTTGATGTCGAAGACCGAACGTGCGCCGGCCATGAGCAACACCTGGCCCTTTTCGGTGCACAGGGCCTCCTGATCGGAAAGGACGGTGCATTCCCCTTCCGTGATGGGCTCGTCGATGTCCATCAGCCACCGGCGCATCCAGCGGGCGTTGCCAACCCGCAGGTTGACGGTCCAGCCATGTTTTTCGTCGGTTTCGACTAAACCCACTCTCTCGGCAAAGCCCAGCCGCGTATAAATGCGCTTGGCCTGCCGGAAACTGTCCCACGTGCCCTCGATGTCGAAGAAATCATGCGTGGCGCAGCAGATCAGGGTTGGTTTCGGCGCGCGCATGATGAGGTAGTCGGCGTGGTCCATGCCGCGGGCGATCTGGCCGTGGATGTTTTGTTCGGCGTCCTGGGGGCCGATGGTGTCGGTCAGGCGGCGCAACGAGGTGATGTAACACGAGGGTGCAGCGGACTGAATGCGCTCATCAAGGGCCATGAAATAGGCGGTCTGCGTGCCGCCTCCCGAGTTGCCGGCGCAGCCGATGCGCTTGGGATCGATGTCTTCGCGGCTTTGCAGGTAGTCGATGGCGCGCATGCCGTCCCAGATTTCGTAGGTGGCCGCGTTGAGCCCGAGGAGGATGCACCCGGTGCCCGCGAGGGTATGTTGGGTGGTAGTGCCATGCTTGGGTTTGCCCTCGTCTGTCAGAATTTGGTAGCGCTCGCCTTGTCCAAAGGGGTCGAAGCAAAAGGCCGCGATACCGTGTTTCGCCATCAGGATCGAGCCGGTCTGGTAGGCTTCGGCGGCTTTGCCGTTGGCGCTATGCCCACACGGAACCAGCACACCCGGGTAGGGCCCCGGCGTGTCGGGAAGATGCAGCAGCCCCGTGACGTAGAACCCCGGCCGGCTCTCGAACATGATTTTTTCGATGCGGTAGCCGTCGCGTTTGAGGGTCTCGACCGTGC
>JAWODE010000009.1:0-4861 GCA_046483455.1 Candidatus Hydrogenedentota bacterium
CCTCGATGTATTCCGCGATCTCGGGTTCGAATTCTCCGACATCCACAAGGATGCCCTCGCGGGTTTCGTCGCAGGCCAAGATGAACGCGTTGCCTTCGTTGGCGGATGTGAGGAAGTGCTTGAACATCACTGGCGCATCCCTTTGAGGTTGGCGTTCTCGAAATTGGCCCGGCCGGTTGTTCCGGAAAAATCGGCGTTGGTGAGATTGGCGCGTCGGAATATGGCGCGTTGAATGTTGGCGTTACGAAACGTCGCGCCGGTAAAGGTGGCGTTTCCCGGTCGAGAGTAATACATGTCGGTTTCGTCGAAACACGTCTTTTCGCCCAGGGCGCCCACCAGATTGGCGCGGCGCAATACGGCGCCTTTGAAGTTGGCGTGCGACACGTCGGCCGCTCCGAGCACGGCAAACTCGAGGTCGGCCCCGGTCAAATCGGCCCCGGTCAGGTCAGCTTCATCGAGAAAAGCTCCGCGCAGAATGGCCCTGGAAAGATCCGCGCCTGCCAATTTCGCGCCGGACAGGCGTGCTTCCGTCAAATCCACTCCTGACAAGTCCGTGCCTTCGAGACATACCTTGCGCAACTGCGCTCGGACACCTTGACCTTGCCGAAGGGCCTCCAGCAGCGCGTCCCGATCGTGAAGAGGCAGTTCGTCATGCATCAAAAGTCATCCAATCCGGAAAGTTTGCTCTCGATCCAGTCGCCATAAAACGCCAATTCTTTGACGGATGCCTTGATTTCGGCCGGTGTGGCTGCATGAGCGAGGTAGCAGTTGGTCAAGACGAGGTGTTCTTCTCCGCTGTCTTTGGTGAGGGCCAAAGCACCATGGGATATCTTCATGTTCGAGCGCAATGCCCATTCAAGGGCATTCTCGCGGGGTTTACCGCATTCGGTGAAAATCCGGATCAACTCGGTTCCGTCTTTGCGCTTGTGATGGTTAAGATAGACAGCCTGTCGCCGCCCGGATTTCAGCGTCACTTGTACGACGAAACCCTTACCATGCGGAGCCACAACCCGTTCGCCGTCCTTGGCGCAGCCTTTTGCAAGTTCCTCGAGGGTATACTGTTTAACTTGGGGCAATGGTGGGATACCTGCCAGCGCGGCGCTTGCCTCGCCTAACGACTGGTCGACGGCGCGGCGGACATCCACGTCCATTTCATCCGCGTGTTCGCGCAACGCATCAAGGGCGAAACACGCGGCTTTTCCAAGGTTATCGGCAGCGTCGCGACGGACGACCCACCCTGCCTCGGGATTGCGAAGTTGTTTGGCCAGTTTTTCAAGTTCTTCGATCACCGCACTCCCCTCCCTTCGGAAAAAACATTTTACCAAAGCCCTACCGAAAGTGCTACCAACCCGAGGCCGAACAAGAATGGGAGACTGTCTTTCTCGCTGGCTTTCTTCATCATGTTCTCTGTGTTTAGGTGTCCTTGTGGTTAAACATAGAAACGGGCCTAGGCCGAGAATCCGCAAAAAGCGCGAAGTCAAAAAAATACCCGCAGCGACAAAAGGCCCACACCCGTCGTAATCCCCCGTTGTTTCAGCGGTTTGCGCTGTTGGTCCAAATTATGCTAAACTTCGCCGATTCTAAATTCACAGGGGTTCCCTGTCTGCGGACAGGTATGGTCAGGGTGCCCGGTCTTGCGACTGGGTCAGCCATTGAGAATCCCGAGGCGTAACCCAAAAGGAGTATGGACGATGGCCACTGTCACCATGAAAGACCTTCTGGAGGCCGGTATACACTTCGGCCACCAGACCCGGCGTTGGAATCCGAAGATGAAAAGGTACATCTTCGGCGCCCGCAACGGCATTTACATCATCGATTTGCAGAAGACCTTGCGCCAACTCAACCGGGCGCGGGCGTTTGTGCGCGAGGCGGTTGCCGCGGGCGGTCATGTGTTGTTCGTAGGCACGAAGCGCCAGGCGCAGGATATTATTCAGCGCGAGGCCGAGCGGTGCGGCATGTATTACGTCAACAACCGCTGGTTGGGCGGCACCCTTACCAATTACGAAACGATTCGGGTGAGCATTCGCAATCTCCGGAAGTTCGAGGATATGGAAGCCAACGAGGAGATGGAGAAGTACAGCAAGAAAGAGGCCGCCCGTATGCGCAAGCAGAAGGCCCGCCTTTCAAAATACCTCGATGGCATCAAGAGCATGCCGGGTATCCCCCATGTCATGTTTGTTATCGATACGCGGCGCGAGGATATCGCGGTCAATGAAGCCCGCCGTTTGAACGTACCATGCATCGGCATTGTGGATACGAACTCCGATCCGGATAGGGTGTCTTTCCCGGTTCCGGGCAACGACGATGCCATACGCGCGGTGAACTTGTTCTGCTCGGTCATCGCAGACGCCGTGATCGAGGGCAAGGCCCAGAATGAAAAATACGTACAGCCTGAGACAGCCTCTGCGCAACCGCAACAAGACACGCCTGCTGAGGAGCAAAACGATAGTGAGGATGCCGCCGGGGATAGCGGCTCCGAAGCAGAAGCAGCGGAAGCAGACGAAGCAGAAAAAGAAGCGGTTGAAGAGGCTGAAAAGGGGGAATCCGAAGAAGACGATGACGAGGATGCGTAAGCAAGGAGAAATGCTTATTTTTCTCGTCCCGTATTGAAACATCGCAAAAGGAGAATGGTAAACAATGGCAGTTACGGCGAAAGAGGTAAAGGAACTTCGCGAAGCAACAGGCGCCGGCATGATGGACTGCAAGAAAGCGCTCCAGGAGTGCAATGGCGATTTCGATAAGGCAGCGAACTGGCTGCGGGAAAAAGGCATTGCGTCCGCGGCGAAACGACAGGACCGGGAAGCCAAAGAGGGCGCGGTGGCGTCCTACATCCACATGGGGGGCAAGATTGGCGTGCTGGTCGAGGTAAACTGCGAAACGGATTTTGTGGCGCGCGGGGCGCCTTTCCAGGAATTCTGCAAGAACGTGTGCTTGCAGATTTGCTCGTCTGCGCCCCGATGGGTGCGGCGTGAAGAGGCTTTACCGGAAGAGATTAGTGCGGAAAAGGCCATCTATGAGGTCCAGGCCAGGGAATCGGGCAAGCCCGAGAACGTGCAGCAGAAGATAGTCGAAGGCAAACTCAACAAGTGGCTCAAAGAGAACAGTCTGCTCGACCAGGAATTTGTCAAGAATCCCGATATAACCATTGACGAACTAATGAAGGAATTGAGCGGCAAAGTCGGCGAGAAGATCGACATCCGGCGTTTTGCCCGGTTTCAATTGGGCGAAGCGCTCGATACGAATAAGCCGGTAACGGCCGGCGAGGAGTAAGAGGAGGTGCCTGCCCCCGCGTACAAACGCGTGTTGCTCAAATTAAGCGGTCAGGCGCTTGAGCCCAGCCGTGGGGTAGGCATTGATTTCTACACCATTGGCGTGTTTTGTGACCAAATTGTCGAGGCGCATAACCTGGGGGTCGAGCTGGGGCTGGTCGTTGGCGGCGGCAACATCTACCGAGGCGCAAAAGGCGTACCCCAGGGGCCCGATCGTCCGACGGGCGATTACATGGGCATGCTGGCCACGGTCATCAACGCGCTGGCTATTCAGGCGATGCTTGAGAATAAGGGCGTCACGACCCGGGTTATGACGGCCATCGAGATGCGGGGCGTCGCCGAACCGTATATCCGGCGCCGGGCATTGCGGCATCTCGAAAAGGGCCGCGTGGTCATTTTTGGTGCGGGCACGGGCAATCCTTTTTTTACAACGGACACAGCGGCGGCGCTTCGTGCCAACGAAATCAGCGCCGAGATTCTCTTCAAAGCAACCAAAGTCGACGGGGTGTATGATGCGGACCCGGAAAAAGAGCCCTCGGCGACCCTGTACCGGGAACTTTCATACACGGAAGCGCTCTCGCGCAACCTGCGTGTAATGGATGCGACAGCGGTCTCATTGTGCCGCGAGAACCGGTTGCCCATACTGGTCTTTAATCTGACCAAGTCGGGCAGTATTATAAAAGCGCTTGAGGGCGAGCCCATTGGTACGCTGGTGAAAGGAGATTGACCCATGCCAAACAAGTTGGAGAAAGAAGCCCAGACCAAAATGGGGAAGAGCGTCGAGGCGTTCGCGCACGAGCTTTCGAGTATTCGGACGGGCCGCGCATCCGTCTCGCTGTTGGACTCGATCGAGGTCGATGCGTACGGCGCGAAAATGAAGCTGAATCAATTGGGTAATGTGGCGGCTCCCGAACCGCGCATGCTGTTGGTAACACCGTGGGACAAGTCGCAAATCGGCGCCATCGAAAAAGCTATTCTCGCCTCGCCCTTGAATTTGACGCCCAGTAATGACGGTCATGTGATTCGCATTCCTATTCCGCAACTTACCGAGGAGCGTCGAAAGGACTTGGTGAAGCTGGTCGGCAAATTGGCCGAGGAGGCCCGCGTGGCCATACGCAATGTCCGCCGTTCGGTGATGGATGAGGTGAAAAAACGGCAAAAAGACGGCGATATTCCCGAGGATGATGCCCACAAGCTGACCGATCAGGTCCAGAAAATTACCGACGAACATGTCGAAAAGGTGGACGAGATGCTCGAGGCCAAAGAGGCCGAGATCATGGAAGTCTAGAGACATGAGCTGCCATTGCAACTGAAGGAGTCTTTGCCGCGGAGAGTTGGGCTGTCTCTGACTCTCCGCGGTTTTGTTTTGAACGCGTGCGGGACCGGCGGGAAGTAACCGGAAAGACGTGGGAGTGACATGCCGGATGTGGACATGACACGGCTGCCGCGGCATATTGCCATCATTATGGATGGCACCATGAAGTGGGGCACGCCCACGCCGATCACGATCAAGGATCCAGAGCTCGGCATGGCTCGGGTTCAGGCGCGCGGGACATACGGGATGCAGATCGCGGATCCCCAGTTGTTCGTCA